>VXOE01000193.1 GCA_009840225.1 Caldilineaceae bacterium SB0662_bin_25
TGTGCGGGGGCGGAGCCCCCGCACAAGGGAGGGCCGAATAGGCCCGACCGCCCAACTGCAGTAGTCAGTAGTCAGTGGACAGTGACGGCGCTTACTCTGCCGGAGATTGGAACGGGGCTGTGCGCGGCTTGGTTGCGGCCCAAAGGTAGTCGGAACTTCGCCCTTATTTGGGATGCACACGAAACTTTGCGCATATGGGCTGCAATTGGGATCCCCCTTCGCAGCGGCCAGGTCGGTTCAGAGGAATTGTGGGGGCAGGAATGTGGGGCGAGTTTAGCCTCGAGGATGCCGGTCAGAGGACAGGGGGAGTCTAGCTCGGGCTGGTTGGGGACAGAAATGACGCGGAGCGATGGATAGTCGATTTCAATGGCATCCTGATCAGGCAAAGGCCGTTCATTTATGGCATAATTGACGACACGCGAGCGGAATCCCATCAAGACAGCTTCAAACTCCATAGGGAGGTCTCTGTGCATCCAGAAACATACCGCGACTATTGGGAGAAGGGCTGGGCGGTGGAAGAGGGTGTGTTCAGCCGAGAAGAGGCCGAGAGGATTGCCCAGATAGCACTTGAATTGAGTCAGCAGGAGCTGAGCAGGGAAGGCGACGGATATGTGGTCGACAAGTCGGAAGGCGGAGAGATTGCACCGCGCAAGATCGACACGCCGTTTCTGAAGAGCAGCGAATTTCAGTCGTTTGTTTTGGATGAGCGGCTGACGGCCGTGTTGGGGAAGCTGCTGGGCGCTTCGCCCCTGCTGTCGGGCGATCAGATCTTCATGAAGCCGCCCCATTTCGGGTCGGCCAAGCCATATCACCAGGACAACTTCTACTTCCAGTGCCATCCCGGAGACCATGTGATCACGGCGTGGATTGCGTTGGACGACGTAGAAGAGGAGAATGGGTGTCTGCGCTATATTGACGGTTCTCACAAGGGTCCGATCCTGCCGCATGAAGCGGTTCCGGGGGAACCGTACAACCTGGTGCCGCCGCCGGACTTGATCGACCTGGAGAAGGAGTCGCTGGCCCTGGTCAAGAAGGGTGGTGTGGTGTTTCACCACAGCCAGGCGCTGCATACTTCGCATCGTAACGAGTCGGACCGGTGGCGCCGGGGGTATGCAACTCATTGGGTGACTGCCGACGTAACTTGCACAAAGAACACGCTCGACAAAGCTTACTTCCGTCGCGATGACTATCCCGCTTAGCTTAAACGGGTAAGGCGGCGACTCGCCTGAAGGTTGGAACCATGGCGAAAGCGCTGTCCTCTTCCTACTGCATAGTCGATTGTTTCAAATCCATCCAAAGGAGACGCCATTTATGAACCGCTCGATTGTTTCACTGATACTGATTGCATTGCTGGCACTCATTGTGAGCGCCTGTGTTGCGCCGGCCCCCGCTGCTCCTGCGGCCGAAGAGGAGCAGATGGAGGCTGAGGAAGAGCCGATGGCGGCAGAGGAGGTCGAAGCCGGCAGCGAGGCCGAGTTTGAACAGATACTGGCCTGCGTAGAAGAGAATTTCCCGGCCGAGAGCTATTTCACCAATGAGCTGCTGCCGGCGGTAGATGCGACGTGGGAGCCGATGGAATGCGATAGCGTCGACAGCATCAAGGTAGGGATGCCGTGGGTGCTGAATGATGAGGAGGCGCCCTGGTATAACGCGATTGAGCTGGGCTATTTTGCTGATGTGTGTCTGGAAGTTGAGCTTGTTGCCGGGGGGCCGGGTCTCGACCATCTGCAGACGCTCGCAGGCGGCGCGGTGGATATCGCGGTCGTTGCCGGGGGCAGTACCGTACCTTCACTGGTGGCGAGCCCCACGCCGGCCGATGTAGTCGCGGTAGGTACCTTTCTCAAGCACAGCCCCTACATCTGGCTGGGGCTAGACCCTGACACGCCTCAGGATCAGCGCTCCGACAAAGTACTGACCCCGCAAGACTTTGTCGGCAAGAAGGTGGGCTTGCAACCCGGTAACGACTACTTGTTCGAGTTCATCGCCAATAAGCACGGCATCCCTCACGACGAGGTCGAGCTGATGCCCGCCGGCTTCACGCCGGACCCGGTGCTGGTGGGTGCGATGGACTACATCGGCGCCTGGATCGTCAACCAGCCCCGCCTAATGGAAGAACAAGGATTCATGAACTGGGTCGCATTCAACTTCAGCGACTGGGGTTGGGACGGCTATGGCGATGTCACCGTGGTTCGGCGAGAAACTTTGGAGGAGAATCCGGACCTTGTCAGGCGCTTCCTGGCCGCCCAGACACGGGGGCTGAACTATCTGCTCGAGAATCCCGATGAATCTGCAGAGATCGCGGTGGTGTACGGGGTTGACGCGCAGCTTACCAAGGAACAGGCCCTGCGCCGATTCGAGTTGCAGGAAGCCCTTGTACTGGGGAGCGACGATTTGCCCGTGTCACACATGTCGGCTGATCGCTGGAATATGCAGGTCGCCTCAATGATCCAGTATGATCAGCTCCAGGTGGAGGCTTGCGAATAGTCTTCCCGCCTGAGGCAAGTTCCGGTATTCGATGGTAATATTGCGATCCTCGCTCTTCGCGATTCTCACGTCTCGAGTGGGGGGACGCGGCGTAGAGTGACTCCAGAGTAAGGAATGCTGAGGACGGGGCGGTGCCCTTGTCCTCAGCAGCCCTGTGCTCAATGAATTCCACTGGATAAGAGCTTGTCCCCAAGAGTCCAACCAAAAAATACATTCTGCGGATTCCAATTTGTTGCCTTCCAATTGCATCAGGAGGCATTGCACAATGTGGTGTAAATCTCTGGTCGTTTGGTTACCGGTTGCCTTGTCACTCATGTTGGGCGGTTGCGCTATACCTGCGGTCATTTCACCCATTGACAGTGGCGTCGAATTTGATCGCATTTTGGCTTGTGTTGAGGAGCACTTTCCGTCTGAGAGCTATTTCACAAACGATCTCCTGCCTGAAATCGGTTCTACGTGGGAACCTATGGAATGCGAAAGCGTGGACCGGGTCAAGGTTGGGATGTCCTGGATCCTGAACGACGGCGGGGCACCGTGGTACAACGCACAGGAGTTGGGGTTCTTCAGTGACCGCTGCCTGAAAGTGGAACTGGTGCGGGGCGGCTCGGGTCTTGGGAACCTGCAGACCCTGATTGACGGAAACGTGGAGTTTGCGGTCAGCGCCGGAGGCAGCCAAGTGCCGACCCTGGCTCTTGGACCCGAAGGGGCAGATATCGTGGCTGTAGGCTCGCTTATCAAACACAGCCCCTACATTTGGCTCGGTCTCGACCACGACACGCCTGCGGATCAGCGGTCCACAATGGAGTTGGCGCCTGGGGACTTTGTTGGCAAGACAGTTGGCCTGCATGAGGGGGAGGACTACTTCTTTGAATTCATCTCTGCCAAGTACGGGATTTCCGCGGACGAGGTGGAGCTTGTGGTGACCGGCTATACGCCGGAGCCTGTTCTGGCGGGCGAGGTAGACTATGCTGGCGCCTGGCTAATCAACGAACCGCGCCTGTTGGAAGAGCAGGGACATTTGAATTGGGTTGCGTTTCGGTTCAGCGAGTGGGGATGGGACGACTATTCGGAAGTCTTGGTCGTGCGACGTGAGACTGTGGAGGAGGACGCCGACCTGGTGCGCCGCTATCTGGCGGCAGTGATCCAAGGGATGAAGTATGTCCTCGAGAACCCCGTGGAATCTGCCGAAATCGCGGTCAGGTATGCTGTAGATGCTCCGACATCGGTGGAACAGGCTCTGCGGCGATATCAACTACAGGAGGCCCTGGTGGTTGACGCTGAGGGACTACCGCTGGGGCGCATGTCGGCCGACAGATGGAACACGCAGGTAGCCTCGATGATTCAGTATAACCAGTTGGAACTGCCGATGTGCCAGTAAGTGCGCAGGAGGAATTCTACTGCCTTGACTATCGAGTATTCGCGGGTCTACAAGAATTTTGGCGACGTTGAGGCGTTGCAGGACGTCAGCCTTACGATCCAAGACGGCGAATTTGTCACACTAATTGGCCCGTCCGGTTGCGGCAAGACGACAATGCTGCGTATTGCGGCGGGGCTGGAGGAACCATCAGGTGGAGGCGTAACGGTAAACGGGGACACGCCCAGGAATGCCTGCCGCCAGCACCAGATAGGCGTAGCGTTTCAGCGACCAGCCCTACTGGCGTCACGCACCGCACTGAGAAATGTGGGCATGACGCTTGAGATAACGGGCAAAGATGGGGCACTGTCGCCCCAAGAACTGTTGACCGACTTCGGCCTTGGAGAGTTTCATCATCACTATCCTCACCAGCTTTCAGGGGGGATGCAGCAGCGGGTCAACATTGCGGCCGGTCTTGTTCACAATCCGCCAATACTGCTGCTGGATGAGCCGTTCGGGGCGCTAGATGAGCTGACACGCGAGTCTATGGGGGAATGGCTTGGCGGTGTCCTGAGCCGTTCAACCAAGACGGTAATCTTTGTTACGCACAGCGTGGAAGAGGCCACCATCCTCTCCGACCGCGTGGTCGTACTTTCGGCCCGGCCGGGCCGTATCTCTGAAGTGATCGAAGTCGAGTTGCCCCGGCCGCGTTCCCGGGCCTTTCGCACGGATGAAAACTTTTTGCGCGAGGTTGCGCGTGTGCGTTCTTCGCTATACCGGGCAGTGGAAGCGAGCGATTGAAGATTCGGGCAGTGTCTGCGGGCGGGATCCTTTCCAGCCTGCACAGTCGATTGTGGCGACGAAAAGTCTTTTGGTCACACACGGCATGGAAATCAAAATGAACGAACGGCTTGCCTACCTCATCATGATTGTTTCTGTGCCCATTCTCTGGGTGCTGGCAATTGAGATTTCGAAAGCGCCTTCCTTCCTGCTTCCGCCACCCGTCATGGTAGCGGAAGTACTGTGGTCCGATAGAGAGAATCTGCTTACTCATACACTGATCACTTTAATCACGGCTCTGTCCGGCTACGCAGTCGCGAACATTATCGCTATCTCCCTGTCGGTTTCTTTCCTCTATCTGCCCTGGTTGGAGGCGCTGGCCATCCCTTGGACTGTCGTCATCAAGAATGTACCATTTGTCACCATCGCAACGATCCTGTTTATCATCCTGGGTGATACGCCGCTGCCCAAGATTACAATTGTAGTGCTGGTGACATTCTTTCCGATTCTGGCAAATGTCACGAAGGGACTGAAGTCGGCAGACTCTGTCCTGCTTGACAGGATGCAAACTTTGGATTCCAGCCAGTGGAAGATTTTCACGAAGGTCCGCTGGCCCAGCGCCCTTCCCTACTATATTGCAGCCCACGAAATTGCGTTCACAGGTTGTATTATTGGCGCGATCGTGGCCGAATGGCTCTATGCCCGTGATGGTCTAGGCGGTCTGATCGTACGGGGTATGACGCAGTACCGGGCCGACAGGGTGTGGGCCGTAACAATGCTGGCCAGCGCGCTCGCGGTGGGAGCATATATTCTAGTCAAGGTAATAGAGAAGTATCTATTCCGCTGGCAGGTCGAGGACCTCACGTAGTTGGGGGCTTGTCGGGCTGCCAAAATTCTCTCAAATCGCGCTTATGCAAATCAGAATTGATTCTTCGGTAGAATACGACGGCCCCCGGGCCGAATTTGCCTCTTTCACCGGCAGTCCACTTTGGGGTTACGGTGTAGACGGCGTTATCGAGCGGGCGGAAGCTCAGGGCTGGAAGGTTGCGAGACGAGAACGTTTGAACACGCCATACGGCCTTTCGCCGCTGGTGGTCCACTTCGTTACTTCGTCCGGACGCGATGTGCTCTGGATCCCGTCATACGGCGAGGTGGTGGGGGAGGACTCGCTCTATCACTTGAATTTTGAGAAGAGCTTCTGGGTGCTGTGGCAGGCGGGTGTCAAGGTGATACTGGTGGGAGGCACTTCGGGCATTGCCGACTGGCGCCAGGGTGAGGAGGCGATCCGTCCGGGCGATGTCGTGCTGCCGTGGAGTTTTTGGACGCGGCCGGTTCACCGCGGGTTGCCGGGGACTCCGTTTGAGAGCATGTGGTCGAAATCGCATTTCCTGTTGGGGCAGCCGTTTTGCCCTGAGTTGCAGGGGATCATGGAGTCGAAGCTGGCGCCGTACGTGGAAAGCGGTCAGATCCGGGGTGTACGTCCGCCGGCGGACACGCGCGTTGCGCTGGTGGTGCCGGAGTCGATTACCTTTGAGACTGATTTCGACATTCTTCACTGGCTGGCGGTGGCAAAAACCGCTTCGGAATTGCAGCCTGACCGCCCGACGGTTGCAACGCTGCACGGCGACTGTATGAATCCTCTACTTGCCCGTTACCTCGGGATCCATGTGCTCTACTACCATATGGTCAGCAACTACGCCCAGGGATCGGAGCAGGAGCACAATATCCGGGGTACGATTCACCATCTATATACGAAGGTCTTCCCAGAGATTGCATTGGAGCTGGAACTGGAGTTGCTATCGACGCTACAGATTCCAGATGGGGATAGTTGTGTTTGCACTTCCAGCCTCACCGAGGCACCACCCGTTTTCAGCGAATCACTGACTCAGCCCGAATGAATGGTAGAGGCCAAACGGGCGTCGCCAGCATCGGGCCTTCATCCTCACAAGTTCAGTTAAGGACGACAAATGACCAATATTCCATCGGCTGCCTATGCCCTAATCGGCGGCTCCGGCACTTGGGGGGCTCGATTCCCCGAGGATCTGGAGATGCCCAATGTTGAATTGACCGACTATTTTGAGGCGTTCGACACGCCGTTTGGCGGGACTGCGCCGTTCAAGTTGCTGCGTATGGGCGGTCAGAACGTCTTGCGCACAGCGATGCACGGCATGTGGGACCACGGGGGAGGACAGGGATCGCGGCCGCGTACGCCGTGGCTGGCGGCGAAACAGGTGGGCTGGGTGCTGGAGCAGGCCGGGGTCCAGTGGGCGATGGTCGAGGCTTCGGTGGGGGGCATACAGAGGCCGGACAAGCCAGGGGAGCCGCTGCCGCCCTGGAGCATCACGATCAACACGGACTACATGATGTTTTTCAGACCGGAGGACGACCAGCCCTTTTTTGGCGGGCGCAAGCGGTCGGCACGGTTCAAGGACCCGTTCTGTCCCATCATGAGTGAACACCTGTATCAGGCTGCGAAGAAGGAGCCGAAGTTTGCCGGTGTTTACAAGGACGCCATTTATGTTTGCACGGCCTGGGGGCGCTTTGAGACTGCAAAGGAGATCCAGGTCTACGCCGATATGGGTGCGCACGTGGTGGGTCATACGCTGGCGCATGAGTTGCCGGTTTTTCGCAAGGCGGGTGTACGGCTTGCTTCGGTGGGAATCATCTCGAATCATGCTGAAGGTAGAGACGAATGGGTTGGCGACAATCCGGATGCGATGGCCGATTTCTACTTCAGCTGTCCTCACTATTTGGGGCCGGTGATGGCCAATGCCATGGAGGCGCTGATCGAGAGCGGCGTGGCACCGCCCGAGGATCCGGACATTTACCTCTACGGTCTAGGACAGTTCCCGGTTGAGGGGGCTTAGATTACCGATTGTTGTGAGCCAGACAGACATTTAAATTGACGGCGTACTCTGAGGCTTACGGCTCTCCCGTCACGACATTGGGGGAGCCGACGGTCCAGAGTGCGCGCGAGTCGTCGACCTGGCTGCAGGTCTCCAAGGTAAGCGTGCGCCGCAGGTGACTAGGGCCGCCGGTGGGTTCGCCAGGCTCTGGTCCTACTGTCAGACACAGATCGCCTTCTGCGGTTCCCTGATCAAGCCGGATCCGGCCGTTTTCCTCGTACCGGAATAACTGTAGCGGCGCGTCGGAACATTCGGCCAAACCCAAAGTCGTTCCTGCTTCATCCCCATTCGCTTCCATGCAGAGATTATAGGCAGGCATGGAGATTTGCCCTTGCGCCGGCGAGTCCCATTGGAACATTTCATCGTCGGCGCCGGGCTTGCAGGTGTGTGCGGTGAGGGCGCCCTGCAGATTGAGGGAACGGCCGAAGCCGGGTACGTCTACGCAGTAGAATTCCGGCTCGTCGAGGGGGTCGAGGAGTTGGATCAGGCCGGGAGAAGCAGGGACGCTCACTTCGGTCGATTCTGGTGCAGCTTCGATTGGAGTGAGGCTCTCGCCGGCTACTGCTGGGGGCGACGTTTCATGGGGCGGAATCGCGAGCTGGCAGGCGACAAGGAGTAGGGTGGCCAGGCACAGGAGGAATCCATAACAAGCTCGATTGAGGGACAGGATGCGTCGGGACTTTGGGTATTCCGACATTCGAGAGTTCTCCTTCGGGTGAGGCAGGTTGGCCTGGCCGCCAACCGAGAGGGCCGTTGCGGGTAGGTGGAATTATACACCGGTCAGGCCGCGTTTGTAACCCGGGGCGCTGCCCGTTTTGTGCTGGACCGCCAAACTACCAGGGCACCCACAAGGGGTGCCCCTACGTGGGGGTGGCTGGGTGGCCGGGCCACAGTTGCAGTTGGTCGCCGCGGGCCGGTGGATTCATACGTTTGGTCGGCCGCGTTCGAATCTCGAGGCGCTGCCTGTTCTGGGCCGACTGGGAGGTAGTACGAGGGCACCCACAAGGGGTGCCCCTACGGTGGGGATAGCTGAATCTGAGGTAGTACGAGGGCACCCACAAGGGGTGCCCCTACATGGGGAAAGTTGGTTGAAGTAGCATGTCAACGACTCGCAGGCAACCAAACATCCTTTTGTTCGTGACTGACGACCATGGGCAGTGGGCGAGCGGTCCTTACGGTAATCGGGAGGTGGAGACACCGAACCTGGACCGCCTGGCGGCGACAGGTGTTGTGATGGAGAACGCGTTTACGCCGACGCCGGTCTGTTCGGCGGCGCGCGCTTCGCTGCTGACGGGATTGACGCCTTCGCAGCATGGGGTCCACGATTATATTGCGATGGCGTTTGACCGGGGGCCGTGGCTGGCGGGGGAAAGGACTCTGCCGCAGATGCTGCAGGAGGCCGGTTACCGGACGGGGCTTGCCGGCAAGTGGCATGCTGGCAATGAAGACGAGCCGGCGCCGGGATATGATTTCTGGTTCAGTGTGGGGAGCGCTTACCCGCTGCTGCACGAGGGGACACGCGACTTCTGCAATAAGGGGCGGATGGAGGCAATGTGCGGCTACACCGATGAGATCATTGCTGAACAGGCGACACGGTTTGCCGAGGCTGACGATCAGAGACCATTTTTTCTTCTCGTCAGTCTCACCTCTACACACGGGCCATGGAGCGGGCATCCGGAGAGGCTGGTTCGTTTGTATGATGAAGCTGCCTTTGTCGACATTCCCGGGGGAGAGTCCTACCCATTTGGGGAACAGGCGTTAGAGTCGCAGAGCGTGGACCGGGGTCGCGAGCGGGAAGCGCAGGGCCAGTACTATGCCGCGGTCAGCCATGTCGACGAGATTGTCGGGCGGCTGCTGGCGGCGGTTGACGGGGCAGGCAAGTTGGACGAGACGCTGGTCGTTTACACTTCGGATCACGGGCTGAACTGTGGGCACCACGGTATCTGGGGTAAGGGGAACGGGACGCGGCCTTTGAACATGGTGGAGGAGTCGATTCGAGTGCCCTTGATTCTGAACTGGCCGGGCGTTTTTCCTGCGGGAATGCGGTGCGGGGAACTGGTTGATCACCTGGACCTGTTCCAGACGCTGGCGGAAACAGGGCGGGTGCAGCTACCCTTTGGCGCCGACTATGCGGGTAGAAGCATGCGGCCGATTCTCGCTGGGTCGGAAGAGGCCGGGTCCTGGCGGGATGTTCAGTTTGGCGAGTATGGGACGGTGCGCATGGCGCGAACAAAGCGATACAAGCTGGTCCAGCGGCATCCAAGTGGGCCCGACCTACTCTTCGACCTGGAGACCGATCCACGCGAGTGCCGCAACCTCATGGACGGCTCCTCGCACAAAGGCCTTCGTTCCGACCTCTCGCTTCTAATCGAGGCGCACTTCGGGCGCTACTCCAGGCCGGGCAAGAGCGGTACGCTGGGGGCAGAGTTGCCGCAGCACAACATGACTGAAGCCTGGCGAGTCTAAGCTGGCTGTTCCGTTTTGGACTTCAGCGACCAGAGCAGAGTGGCCCCGATAACAACAGCTACGATGTAGAATTGCAGTCGATAGGCCTGACTGATGGCCAGGGGCGAGGCGTTGGTCACGTCTACTGCGATGCCGGCAGAGCGGGCTACATTGCTGGCAAAGACGGCCCCCAGAAGAGCAATCCCTGTAGTTTGACCAATCATACGCGTCAGCCCGATCAGTCCCGAGGCGACGCCGAGCCGGGCTGCGGGCGCGGCGGCCATGATGACGGTGCTGTTGGGGCTCATGAAGAGGCCGATGCCGATGCCCATGGGCATTATGCGCAGGAGGAAGCCAAGCTGACTGTTATCCAGGTTGACGGTGCTGGCTACGAGGAAGCCGACGAGGAGGGTTGCCAGTCCGATCAGGGTTACGCGATGGGCGCCGAGGCGGTCGGCGAGGTAGCCGGCGGCGGGTGCAATCAAAGCGATTTCGATTGAGACGATGGCCATCACGAAGCCGACCTGGAGGATGGTGAGGCCAAGCGCGAGTTGCATGAAGAAGGGAAGCAGGAAGGTGACGCCGGAGGTTGCGATGCCGGCAAGTGCGGCAATGGCAATGTGGAGTGTGAATGGACGACTGCGGAAGAGTTCGAAGTCGAGCACGGGATGGGCGACGCGGCGTTCGGCGTAGAGAAAGGCCACGAAACTGATGGCGCTGGCGACAAAGAGAAGAAGGACGTAGACGTGGGTGAAGCCGATGATCTGGCCGTAGGAGAGACCCAGCGAGAGCGTGCACATGGTTACGCCGATAAGGGTCGCGCCGAGGAGGTCAAAGCGCCGGGAAGTGCCGGAGGGCGACAAGGGGGGGAGGTACTTTAGCGCCAATAGGGCTGCCAATACTGCACAGGGAACCAGAATGAAGAAGGCGATCCGCCAGCCATAGGCGCCGATCAGATATCCGCCAAGGATCGGGCCCACGAAGTGTCCGAAGGAGTTGGCGCCGGCAGCGATACCCAGTACGCGCCCCTTTTCTGAATCGGGAAAGATCTCGGCGACGATCGCCATGGAGAGGACGGTGACGACGGCGGCGCCGGCTGACTGAAGAACGCGGAAACCGATAAGGAAGTAGACGTTGGGGGAAAGGGCACAAAGTAGGGAAGCCAGTCCAAAGAAGAGATTCCCGGCGATGAAGATGCGTCGCTTGCCGAACATGTCGGCGAGGCGGCCAACGCTCAGCATCACCACGGCCAGGGTGATTTGGAAGCTGAGCAGCACCCACTGAATGGTGGTGAAGTTGGTGCCCAGCTCCTGGGACAGGGTCGGCAGTGCAGCCTGAATTGTGCTTTGGTTGAGGGCCTGAACCAGAATGCCGGCGACTACCGCCAGGAGGGCAACCCACTTGCGGGTCCGGGAAGCTTCTACGGTTGAGGCATCACTGTTCATTTCGGGCCCGGACCTGGCTTGGAAAATGACATAGCGGCCTCACCGGCTGTCCTGTAAGGCGAGCTTGTTCCTCTGCTTCAAGATTGCGTTAGCCGGAGCTACAGGTTGCCGATTGCCTGGATGAAGTGGCCGGTATAGCGAATGGCCCGCATATAATCTTCGACGAAAATGTTTTCGTTGGGGGCGTGGAGGTTTGAGTTGGGGTTGCCGGCGCCGCCGCCGGAGATGCCTGGAATGCCGAAGGTCCCGCACAGTTGGTACATGGGTCCGCCGCCAGCTGAAGAGGGGTAGACGACCGGTTCAGCGCCGAAGATGTCGCGGGCTACGGAGATGCTGGCCTGGACCCAGGGATGGTCGACCTGCGACCGGTAGGGCCAGAGCTGCGCCAGGAGCTCGACGTTGACGTCGGTGAATCCGCGGCGGTCGAGGTGTTCTCTAACGAGGCGCAGAACCAGCTCGGGGTTCAGATTGGGGACCAGGCGAAAGTCCACTTTAGCCGAGGCCTGGTTGGGGAGGACGGTTTTCAGGCCGGGGCCCGTGTAGCCGGTGAGGAAGCCACAGATGGTGCAGGTCGGGTCGAAGAGGAGCTGCTTGACGATGTCCGGACCGGTTGCGCCCTTCAGGAACGAGCTTATACCAAAGTCCTCCTTGTTCTGCTCTTCATCGAAGGGGATTCCCTGGATGTAATCCAATTCGTCCGCGGAGGGCTTAACAACGTGGTCCATCAGGCCGTCGACGGTGATGTTTTCGTTTTCGTCTTTGAGGCTGGCGAGGGCCCAGATCAGGCGCCAGGCGGGATTGCCGACGATGGGGGCGTTCATGGAGTGGAGGTCGCTGCTTGCGCCGCTGACAGAGAAGCCGAGGTAGGCGATTCCCTTCATGCCGAGAGCGATGACCGGTCTGCCGGCGCTGTCTCTGCGTCCCCCTTCCCACAAGCAGGCGTCGGCGCCTTCCAGAAGTTCGCGATTTTCCTCGACGAAGCGGCCCAGGTTGGGGCTTCCTATCTCCTCTTCCCCTTCAACGATCCATTTTATACGAAATGGAAGTTCGCCTATCTCCTGCTGGTAGGCTTCAATGGCCTGGACGCGGGCCATCCACGGGCCCTTGTTGTCGGAGACGCCGCGGGCCCAGACGCGGCCGTCGCGGATTTCGGCGTCGAAGGGGCCTGAATCCCAGAGCTCCAGGGGCTCTGGAGGCTGGACGTCGTAGTGGTTGTAGATCATGAGTGTCTTGTCGCCGGACCCCATCTCGCCGTAGACGACGGGCGCCCCGCCTTCGACGGAGATCACTTTGGATTCGAAGCCAACTTTGCGCAGCCGGTTGCTGACCCAATCGGCGGTCTCTTCTATGCCGATATTCTGCGCGATGATGCTCGGTTTGCGGCAGAACTCCTGAAGTTCTGCGAGAAAGCGCTCCTGATTGTCCTGGACGTTGGCTTCAAAGCGGTCCATGTGGATCTCCTGTTATTGGATGCAGGGGTTACCAGGGGCAGAATGTTGCGCTGCCCCTGAGTTGTCCTAATGGGGGACTTCCTTAACCAAAAAATGGACTTCGGATGTTGCGGAAGCGGCCCGGTTTGTCGACAGCCGCCTAGAGATCGGTTGTCAGTTCAAAGAGGGGACGGCCTCGGCTGAAACTGGGAAACGAGAGTGTCTGGCAAACGAGAGTTGAAGCTGATACTCGTTATAGTACCTGCGCGTGGCGGCAACCATCTCGATGTATTTGAGCGCAGTGATCATGGGGTCGAGCACAGTTACGGGAACGGCTCGGGCGACGGGTTCCAGCAGTCCTGACCAGAGCGTGCAGGCGAAGAAGACTGCGTCGGCGCCATCTTCTTCGAGCGCGAGTCTGGCCTGTTTAACGCCATCCTCGCGGGCGGCGCGATCCATTTCCGCCACAACGATGCGGCGCAGCTCGGATTCATCCTGCTCGAACAAACGCATGGCCATGTCGGGATCGGGATGGGCGAAGTGGGCTTCGCGCACTGAGGCCAGCCAAGGGGTCATATTGTATCTGTGGACCAGGTGGTTCCAGGAGCCGCCGTTCTTTCTCCCGGCGATGATTGTTACACGGCCCAGCGCGGGCGCGGTGTGGGCCAAGGCTTCGAAGGGGCCGGAGACGGGGATATTGACGAGTCTTTTGGCATCTTCGACGCCTGGATCGGCACAGCAGCCGATTGAAATGCCGTCGAAGCCTTCTTTCTCGCCTTCAGTGACAGCATGAAGGAGCTGGTTGGTGAAGTAGGCTGCGGGCGGCAGGTAGGGGGTCTTGGGAACATCTCTCAAGCTGCGGACGACCAATTCAGTGTCCGAGCAGGCGGCCGGCTGCAGGATGTTGTAGGTGTACTCGTCGTACATGTCGGTCCCGAGCGGGTTGATGTACAGGATTCGGGTTGTCATGGGACTGCTCCTTGCTGAGAACGGGTCCGCACATAAGGCGGATGGGCCGCGATGACCAGTTAGGCTGTAGTTTAGTTCATATTGCGGTATGCATTCAAGTTGAAGGGGATTGAAAGATTTGGCGCAGCCTGCTTCCATATCGTTGCCTGAACTCCGGCAGGAAAAACGAACCCAAACCGGTCAGCGCGGCCAGAACGGCAAGGGCATACATGCTGGCGTTCAGTCCGAAGACGTCGCCCAACATGCCGATAGGCGTTACGAACAGCGCACCGATTCCCCAGACCATACCCATCATCACGCCGGATGCCATTGCCATGCGGTCGGGGGCGAGCTCCTGTGCCAACACGGTGGCGACAGGCTGGCTTGCAAACAAGGACATACCGGCCACGATTAACATCAGGAGGCTCAGGATGCCGTCGGTTCTAACGAAGCCAACGATAGTCGCGGCAGAAATCAGGAGTGAAAGGGCGATGACCCAGGAGCCGGAGTAACGGTCAGACAGATGGCCGCCCAGGAGTCCACCCAAAGCACCGAACAGGGAGAGCGCGGAAAGGCCAAGTCCACCTATAAGTAGCGTCACGGCTCGACTATCCACGAGAAAGATGGGCAGAAAGGTCCTGAAGCCGCCCCAGATCGCGGCGCGGAAGGTCATCAACACTGCGAGCAGAAGCAGCGGACCTACGAAGGTCTGAGCTGCGGAAGCCAGCCGACCGCCGTCTTCCTTTTTCGATGGGGACGCGGACGGCTCTTTAGGAACGTCCACGCCGATGAAGTAGTAGATGGCAGCGGCGGCTATCAGCCCGAACGGGATCATCAGGTATGTGGACTCGAGGCCGAAAAGCGTGACGACACCGACGCTGAGGAGGGGTCCTACGGCGATACCGATGTTGCCGGCGAAGGCGAAGATGGACATAGCAGTGCCGTGGCGGCCGCCGGAAGTGGCGCGTACCATCATTGCGGCGTGGGGATGGAAGATGGCGTTGCTGAACCGTCCAAAGACCACGCAGACCATGAGCAGTGTGTATGTAGGTGCAAGGCCGATAAAGCTCATGCCGAGTGCGGCGCCGATCAGTCCAATTATCATGAACCAGGCGCGGGGGAAGCGGTCCACGAGCCAGCCGATGAAGGGCTGGACGGGCATGAGCATGAAGCTGGTGAGTGAGGTGAAGAATCCAACGTCGGTCAGGCTCAGGGACATTCTGTCGATGAGCAGAGGCCAGAGGGGAATTAGCGTGGCATAGTACATGTCGCCCACGAGGTGGCCGAAGGAGAGCACGCCGAGTTTGAATTTATCCAGTTTGACGGTTGGTGCGGTTGACGACTGCGGCAGCGCACCTACATTGACGTCGGAACTCAATTTTCGCTATCCGTTCCCGAGCAGGTCATGAAAAGCGGTATGAACAGATCTTACTACCTAATCAAGAGTTGCTGAGCCTTGTACCGTGTGCGGTCTTTGTGGATCAGGAATTACGGATTGTCTGGATTTCTGAAATAGGCGCTGGAGTGACTCGTCGACAAGTGAAAGGCCCATTTGGCACTCGCTTCGCCAGTCCGGCGCGGTGATTGCCTGACATGGTTCATGCCCGGGACCAGCCATGATTCGGGACTCGGGGGTTCGCATACGGTGGCATAGGCACCCGCTGGCTGGGCGGCACTCGGTCGATCAGGCATGTTGTTGGGGGGGGCGTGGGGGGGGGGGGGGGGGCCCCCCCCCCCCCACGCCGGCGACGGCGAGGCCCCACCCCCCCAACTCCAGCTACACAACAAAACAAAAGGCGACACACACCCCCCCCCCCCACAA
>VXOE01000087.1:0-928 GCA_009840225.1 Caldilineaceae bacterium SB0662_bin_25
GCCCCCCCCCCCCCCCAACGCCCCCCCCAACAACATGCCTCATCGACCTGGTGTCTACATTGGTGACGGGTGCCTAGTCGAAGGTGTCCAGCCAGACCACGTCCCGCCAGTCCCCCGCTGACAACACTGCGGCACTTTCTCCTCGCCCTCTTGCCTTCCCTGCGTCTCTCCAAAAGCCTGTAAGCAGTTCCCGCCAAAGCCGGCATGGATTCCCCACCAGACTGTTCCCGTACCAAGACTGGGATGCACCCCATGTAAAGACGCCCCTTGTCCGCCTCCTTTTTGTGCTATAATGGCGCCAAACCAGAGAAGAAAACGCCCGTAACCTATCTCTCACGGCAAGCGAACCTCTGCAAAATCAGTACCATTGGCCCAAAGAATTTCATTTCAGGGCAAAACAGTACGACTTCACGCGACATGACGCGACACAAAAACTGTGCAATTGTTTTGCATACGGGCAAAGCATCCTTGGGCTGCCCGAACGATGCATAAGCAAACTTCGGAGGTTGGTCTGGCCTCCTTCTCTGGATGCCGCAGCCCCGTGGTCACGAATTTCAACACCTGACTTCATAGTGTAGAGGTGCCAATATGCGAATAACCCTGACGATAGACGATGACGTGCTTGCGATCGCACGAACTTTGGCGGAATACGACGGTTGCAGCCTCGAGAGTGCGATTTCCGAGTTGGCTCGGCGAGGCTCCAAAGGAGTCGAGACCCTGAAAGTCGACGCAGACATCCCTTCGTTTCGCGTCGCTCCTGATGCTGAGCCAGTAACTAACGAGGATATTAGGGCAGCCATGAGCGACTGGCCGTAAGCGCGCTCGTGAACACATACAAACGCAAGTAAACTCTTGTAAACGCTCGCAGACTCTCGTGAACGCATACAAACGCATGCAAACTCTTGTGAACGCTCGCAGACTCTCGTGA
>VXOE01000087.1:938-15589 GCA_009840225.1 Caldilineaceae bacterium SB0662_bin_25
CGTGAACGCATACAAACGCATGCAAACTCTTGTGAACGCTCGCAGACTCTCGTGAACACATACAAACGCAAGTAAACTCTTGTAAACGCTCGCAGACTCTCGTGAACGCATACAAACGCATGCAAACTCTTGTGAACGCTCGCAGACTCTCGTGATTTCTCGTATTCTCTTACCCGACACTCTCACTAGCCGACCTGTACCAGCGACCCTACACCGTCGCCAGAACCGGGAGAACGAAAGACCTCGTTCATTCCACCCTCCCGGCGCTCATGAAAGATCGCTATCACACGAATTTTGCCCTCGCCGTCCCGTTCAATCGCCCGAAAGGTATTTCTGCCCCAAATTGAAGACCCACCTCCTGATTTTTCCAACATTGACGAGAAGGTTCTTTCCCTTTAGAATGACGCAGGCTACGCAGCAACCATGCCCGCAAATTGTCATGACATCGCCAGACGACAGCGTCCCCGGTTGCGTCTGATGATGACAGTTCGCAAAAGGCAGTGGCGGCGAATCCCGCAGGCATCCCAACAGAGGCTACTATGACTGGTCCATTTCGTCTTGCCAACGAGGTCGATACAACCGGTTTCGGCGATACCGGAATGCGCCTCGGCGACCTCGACGGCGACGGCGAGCTGGAAGCGGTCTTCTTCCAGGCCCGCGACTGCCACATCCCCCGCATGTCCGCCGGCGGCTACCGCCACGAAAAGCAGGTCCACTGCGTCACCGCCATGAAGCTCGACGGCGACGTCATGTGGCAGGAAGGCGCACCCCTCGGTACCGGCCACTGGGCCATGCACGATGTCGCCGCCGCCGTCAGCGACATCGATGGCGATGGCAAACAAGAAATCGTCTACGTAACCGAACGCGACGGCCGCAGCTACCTCAGAATCCTCGAGGGCGACCGCGGCTACTACCGCAAAGAGGTGGAAACCGGCCCCAACTGTGTTCTCCAGCTCTGCGACATCCGCGGCCTCGGCGCCAGGCGCGACATCCTCGTCTCCACCTTCGTCAACCCCATCTACATCTACGACGACGACCTGAACTGCCTCTGGAACTGCCACTTCTACGGCGGCGCCGGCCATTCTCACGACTTCTACGACATTGACGGCGACGGCAAGGAGGAGGCCTTCATCGGCTACTGCTGCGTGCGCGCCGACGGCCTCAAAATCTGGTGGCGCCCCGACCTCGAGCCCCACCTTGAGGAGATGACCCGCGCCCCCCACGTCGACCACCTGCACGTCCACGACATCGACGAAGACGGCAGGCCCGAACTCCTCATGGTCGCCGGCAAGGACCTGGTCGTCCTCGATGCCGCTACCGGCGAAGACCGCTGGATCTTCGAAGGCACCCACATCCAGACCTGCGCCGTGGGCAACTTCCTCCCCGAAATGGACGGCAAGCAGCTGTTCGTAACCGAACGCCGCCTCCACGGCGACCAGGCCCACATAGGCTTCCGTGCCTACCTCGTAGACTGCAACGGCAATGAGATCTGGCGCATGGAAAAGGCCGGCTACGGCAGAACAATTCGGTTGGCTGGCGCCGATTCAGATCTGATCTTTGCCGAATGTCAGGGAAAGAAGCCCAAGCTCATCGACGGGAACGCAAACATCATTCAGGAGCTGGATATGCCCCTGCACACCTACGCCGAAGACCGCTTCGACGACGGCGACACCGGCGTGCGTGCACTTTTCGAAATTGCCGATACCAATGGCGATGGCAAGCTGGAACTGTTGGGTTACAACCGTACGCGCCTGTGGCATTGGGTGCAGGATTAGCCGACAGGAGTTGAAGGCTTTGTATCTCGTATTCGACGGTCAGCACTTGTAAACCTCTTGCAACTGCGCACAATCAAGGAGAAAACGAATGAAGAGCCTGAAGAACAGCAGCAACTGGATTTCCCGGCGCGAGTTCATGCGCATCTCCGGTGTCACTACCGCCGGGCTTGTAGCGGTCGCCTGCGGCGCCGGCGGAGAACCCCAGGAAGAAATGGCCGCTGAACCGGCTGCCGACGAAGCGCCGGCCGCAGAAGCCGCCGCACCGGCCGCCTCGGACAGCATGTACAGCGAAGCCCCCATGCTGGCCGAAATGGTCGCCGCGGGAGATCTGCCCCCCGTTGACGAGCGGCTGCCCGCCAGTCCCGCCGTCTTGGAAGCCGTCGAACAGGTTGGCGTATACGGCGGTACCATCCGGCGCGGCTTCAAGGGCGTCTCCGATCGCTGGGGCCCGACCAAGATGCAGAACGAGTCCCTCACCTGGTACAACATGGACCTCACCCTGCGCCCCAACATGGTCGAATCCTGGGAGACCAACGATGACGCCACCGTGTGGACATTCAACCTGCGCGAGGGGCTGAAATGGTCCGACGGATCGCCGTTCGACAGCGAAAGCTTCACGTGGTGGTACGAGAACCATTTCTCCAACGAAGACCTGACCCCCGCAGTCTCGATTCGCTGGGGAACCGGTACCCCGCGCGTTCCCATGGTCGTGTCTGCCCCCGACAACAACACGGTCATGATGACCTTCGAACATCCCAAGCCCCTCTTCGCCTTCGATGTGACCCGCTCCCACTGCTTCTCGCCGGGCCACTACATGCAGCAGTTCCACATCGATCTGACCGATGACAAGGAGGGCCTGGAGGCCCAAATCGATGAGGCCGGCGTCGACTCCTGGGACCAGTACTACGTCGACCGCAACTGGTGGTACCTGAACCCGGACCGCCCCAACATCGGCCCTTGGCTGTCCAAAAACGAGCTTTCCTCCGAGCTGTTTCTCATGGAGCGCAACCCCTACTTCTGGCAGGTGGACGAGGAGGGCAAGCAGCTCCCCTACATCGACAAGGTGACACACCGCCTCTTCGATACCAACGACGTATTCAACCTGCGCGTCATCAACGGCGAGGTCGACTTCCAGTCCCGTCACATCCAGACGGGCAACTTCACGCTCTACAAAGAGAATGAAGAGGCCGGCGAATACCGCGTCATCATCGGTACCTCGACCCGGCACGAAGTCGTGACCCCCAACCAGGGCGCGCAGGACCCACGCGTGCGCGAGCTGTTCCAGAACCGCGATGTGCGCATCGCCATGTCGTTGGCAGTCGACCGCGATGCATTGAACGAACTGGTGTGGGACGGCCTGCTGACACCGAGGCAGTACAGTCCGCTGGACCAGTCGCCCCAGTATTATGCCAAGCTGACGGAGGCGTACGCCGGTTACGACCCGGACCGGGCCAACCAGCTCCTCGACGACGCCGGCTATGCCGAGAGGGATTCGGACGGATTCAGGTTGTGGAAGGACGGCAGCGGCGAGACGCTGAGCTTCATAATCGAGGGTACCTCCCAGCCGGGCACGCCCGAGGAAGACTCGGTCCTTACGATTATCAAGTACTACGCCGACATCGGCCTTAAGGCGACCTACAAAGGGATGGAGCGCTCGCTCTACACCGAACACTGGTCTGCTAACACACAGGATGCCGTCTACTGGGGCGGGTACCGTGACCTCCTGCCGATTCTCACACCCTCACCCTGGATCGGCACCGAGCTCGACCGGCCCTGGGCTGGCGCCTTCGGCCGCTGGAAGGTCGACGAGAACGACGCCAACGGCGAACCGCCGCCTGACGGCCACTTCCTGTGGAAAATCTGGGAGCTTTGGGACCAGGTCAGCTCAGATCCGGATCCTGCCAGACGCGACGAACTGTTCTTCCAGATTCTGGACATTTGGGCCGAGGAAATCCCGATTGTCGGCTACCTGGGACAGTCACCGGCCCTGATCATCATGAAAAACCAGATGCACAACTACATCGGAGGCCAGCCGGTAAACGACGGCCTGGAGGACGAGCACTTCCTGAACCCGCAGCTGCTCTTCTGGGAAGATCCTGAGAATCACATGTAGGGCGAAGTTGAGTACGGGAAACATGCGATAGCGTGCGTGAGCACGCTGTCGCAGTCCGGTTCCTGCTTTCGTGCAACCAATGCGGACGGCGCAACGGTTCCACTCCCATTCACACCGTTGCGCCGTCCAATTCCGGCGCTTACCAACCGAGACTGGCAACCCCCTATGGCATCGACCAAACAGCCGGCCCGCCCGCGATTCACTTCAGTCAAAACGTACAAGCACGCCGCCGGCCATCCCACTTTCTGGTATCCGCCTGAATGGCAGCTCCAGGAGACGGATACGCCCCATCCGGCCGTTAGCCTTTATCCGGATCCGTCCGATGAGGCCACCTTCATCTCCATTACAGTCCAGGATATGGGCCAGCCGCTGGCCGCGGAGGAGAGTTCGCTGCTCGCGGAAGGTATCGAGGAAGGACTGAACCAACTTGATCAGTGTGTGGTCGAGAGGCTGGATGCCCTTGACGACGTGGGCGACTGGTGCCGCGAGTGGGTCTGCACCTTCTTACAGGATGGGACCACCCGCCGCCGCCGCGCCCGTCTCTTCTGCGCCGCGCAATATCTGTACTCGGTCGTGATTCAGGGGGCCACCACCGAGCGCTACGAATACTGGCGCGGCATGATGGAATGGGTCATGTTGACCGTCTCGAATACCACCGTCGAGATGGGCTCGTAGACTGCCTCAGATTGGAGCAATCTCTGTACAGACCTTGTCCCTGAGATTCCAAACATTTCTCTTTTTTTCATTACAAGCGAAAGGAACAGAACACGATGAAGGACGGAATGGATCGTAGAACTTTCCTGCGCATGAGCGGACTTTCCGCCGCCGCCGCAGTCGCGGCTGCCTGCGGCGCCCCCGGCGGCGACGCCGAACCGGCGGCCGCCGACGAGGCCCCCGCCGCGGAGGCCCCCGCCGCCGATTCAGGCTCGATGTCCAAGTACAACGAGTCGCCTCTGCTCGCCGAGCGCGTCGCCGCCGGCACGCTGCCGCCGGTCGATGAGCGCCTCCCTGCCAATCCAGTGGTCATCGAACCCCTGGACGAAATCGGCCAGTACGGCGGCACTACCCGCGTTGCCATCGGCAATCCCAATCACCTCTTTGGCGATCCCCAGGCCGTCATGGGCACCGAGCTCATCCTGCGCATCGCCCCCGACTTCTCATCCATCACCAGCGGCTTGGCCGAAAGCTGGGAGTTCAACGAGGACGCCACCGAGCAGATCCTGCATCTGCGCGAGGGTCTCATGTGGTCCGACGGCGCCCCCTTCAGCGCCGACGACTTCATCTTCTCCTGGCATGACCTCTGGCTCAACGACGAGTACGCCCCCGGTGGTCCGCCATCCGCCTGGAAGGCGGGAGCGTCAGCCGCCGGCGACCCACTGGAAATGGAGAAAATCGACGACTACACAATCAAGCTCTCCTTCTCCAAACCCTATCCCCTGATCGTCTTGCACGAGACCTTCTACGCCGGTTCGCAGGGCGGCCTCTGGCAGCCGGCACATTACCTGAAACAGTTCCACCCTGACTACGGCGACGCCGACGAGATCGCCGCAATGACCGAAGACGCTGGTTTTGAAGAGTGGCACCAGCTCCTTCGCGATAAGGGTCGCGTCGGTTCAACCATCCCGGCTCAGGTCGGACTGCCCGGCATGACCGCCTTCATTCGCGTCGACGACGCCCCCGACCATCACACCTACGAACGCAATCCCTACTACTGGAAGGTGGACACCCAGGGCAACCAGCTCCCCTACATCGACAAGACAATCGTTTTTGTCATCGACAACCGCGAAGTCGCCAACGCCAAGCTGATCGCCGGCGAACTGGAATTCTCCGGCCGCCAGGCAGACCTCGCCAACATGGAGCTCTACCAGGCCAACCTGGAGTCGGCAGACCTGAAGATCAAGATGTGGAAGTCGACCTTCCCCGGCCGTACCATCATTGTGCCCAACCATACGCACAAGGACCCGCAGGTGCGCGAATTCTTCGGCAACAAGGATGTACGTCACGCGATGTCGATAGCAATCAATCGCGAAGAGATCAACGACGTCGTCTACTTCGGTCTGGGCGAGCCGCGGCAGTGGGCGGCCTGGCCCAATTCAAGATACTACCAGGCAGGTGACGAAGACAACTGGGCCCAGTTCGATCCCGACATGGCGATGGACCTGCTCGACCAGGCCGGCTATACGGAGAAAGACTCCGACGGCTTCCGTCTCTTCCCCGACGGCTCACGTGTGAGTTGGGTCATCCAGCTCGATACCGAGCAGGCCGACATCATCGACGTGTTTGAGCTTGTCGTCGAACAGTGGCGCGCCGTCGGCCTCGACCCGTCTATCAGGCCGATCAATCGCTCACATCTCAACGAACTCGTGGCTGCCAACGATATGGGCATGTCCGGTTGGGAAGGCGACATCTCCGATATCACCTGGGTCTGGTGCTCCCGCCTCAACCACCCCGGACAGTGCAACGTGCCCTGGGGCAAAGGCTATGACATCTGGCTGGACGGCGACCAGGAGAGCGAAATCGCCGTCGAACCCCCGGACGAGGTCGCCTGGGTCTATCACCGCTGGCAGGAAATGATCGACGCCGTCTCCGAAGAAGAGCACGTCGCCATCGCCCGCGAGCTGTGGGAATGGTTCTACGACTTCCTGCCCGGCTTCGGCACCGTCGGCATCCCCAAGCCGGTGGTCATGAAGAAGAACCTGACCAACTTCCCCGACGACGGCGTATGGGGCTTCTCCGTCATTCGCGCAGTGCCTGTCCACCCCGAACAGTTCTTCTATAAGCAGAGTTAACGCCAATTGTCGGCCAGCGGATGGTGGCTCGTTGCTACGAGTCGCCGTCCTCTGGCCCTTGCCTTCTGGAACTTGGGCCATGAGAGAGTACATTTTGCGGCGGGTCATTCAGCTGATCCCGACCCTGATCCTGATCTCCATCGTCAGCTTTACCATAATCCAGCTCCCGCCGGGTGACTACGTCACCACCTACGTGGCCAACCTTGCCGCAGCCGGTGAGGAACTGAGCGAAGAGGAAATCGCCGCACTGGAAGAGCACTACGGCCTGAACCAGCCCGGATACATTCAATACATCAAGTGGATCACGAACTTCGTGCAAGGGGATATGGGGCTCTCCTTTTACTGGGACCGCCCTGTCAACCGGCTCATCGGCGAGCGCCTGATGCTGACCATGATCATGTCCTTCTTCACTCTCCTCTTCGTCTACGCCATGGCCATCCCCATCGGCATCTACTCCGCCGTTCGCCAGTACAGCTTGGCCGACTACGTTTTTACCTTCATCGGTTTCATCGGCTTGGCGACGCCCAACTTCCTCTTGGCACTCATATTTATGTACATAGGCATCAAAGTCTTCGGGGCCAGCGCAGGCGGTCTCTTTTCCACTGAGTACCTGGATGCAGACTGGAGCGTGGCAAAAGTCTGGGACATGTTGAAGCACATGTGGTTGCCGGTCGTGATCGTCGGCACCGCCGGCACCGCCGGTACCATCCGCGTCATGCGGGCCACGACTCTCGACGAGATCGGACGCCCCTATGTGGAGACCGCGCGGTCTAAGGGCCTGCGCGAAGGTCGGCTCACCATGAAATACCCTGTGCGCGTTGCCCTGAACCCGATACTGAGCACCATCGGCTGGCGCCTTCCCGAAATCGTCTCCGGCACCGTTCTCGTGGCTCTCGTCCTCAATCTACCAACCACCGGGCCCCTGCTCTGGCGAGCCCTGATGTCCCAGGACCTCTACCTCGCCGCCAGCATGATCATGATTCTGAGCACGCTCACCCTTATCGGGACCCTGATCTCGGATATCCTCCTCGCATGGGTCGATCCGCGCATACGTTACGGGGAGCGAGGAACGACATGACCAGCGCAGCCGATCCGCGTGCCGCCTCCCCCTATGAGAGGGGAAACATCTCCGACCTCCTCGAAGCCGAGGGAACCCTTGGCGAGTCCAGAACTCAGTTCCTGACCCCGCGCCAGCTGATGTTGCTCCGCTTCCGGCGCAACAAGATGGCCGTCTTCTCAATGTGGTTCATGGTTCTCCTTTACCTATCCGCACTCCTCGCCCCCATCATCTCGCCCTACGACAAGACCCATCGCTTCAACAAGCATCTCTACCTCCCCCCAAGAGAAATTCACATTCGGGCCGATGACGGCAGCTGGCGTCGACCCTTCGTTTACGCGGTCACGATCGAAACAAACAAGGAAACGTTTACACGCGACTTTGTCGAAGACCGCAGCCAGCAATACCCGGTTCAGTTCTTCGTGAAAGGGGATCCCTACAAGCTGTGGGGCATTTTCAGAATGGACTGGCATCTCTTTGGCGTCGAGAATGCCGAAGAGGTCGGCCCGATCTTCCTTCTCGGGGGCGATAAGTTCGGGCGTGATATCTTTGGGCGCGCACTGCACGGAGGCCGCATATCCCTGACCATCGGTCTGGTCGGGGTTACCATCGCCCTCGTCATCGGACTGCTATTGGGGGGCTTGTCCGGACTGTACGGCGGCCTTGTCGACAACCTGATCCAGCGCCTGATCGAATTCATTCGCTCCATCCCCACAATCCCTCTCTGGATGGGACTGGCCGCTGCCATGCCGGCCGACTGGCCGCAGACTCGAGTCTATTTCGGCATTACCATCATCCTTTCCCTCCTCGCCTGGACGACTCTGGCAAGGGTGGTGCGGGGCAAGTTCCTCTCCCTGCGCAATGAGGACTTCGTCCTCGCCGCCCAGTCTGCCGGCGCCAACCAGTGGTACCTGATCTGGCAGCACCTCGTGCCTTCCTTCATGAGCTACGTGTTGGTGGACATCACTCTGGCCATACCCGGCATGATTATCGGAGAAACCGCGCTCAGCTTTCTCGGCCTGGGACTCGTATCGCCGACGGTCAGTTGGGGTGTAATGCTCAAGGACGCACAACAGGTCGTTGAAATCGCCATTCACCCCTGGATCCTATGGCCCGCCATGTTCGTCGTCGTCACCGTGCTGGCCCTCAACTTCATTGGCGATGGCCTCCGCGACGCAGCCGACCCGTATGCCGACCTGTAAATGAAGCCGTCCCAGTTCCGCTTTCCGTCCAGCTTCCATCTATCAGCCAACAGTTCCAGTTCAGCCGATGGACACACTGCTTGAAGTAAGAGACTTGCAGACCCACTTCTTTATGGCCGAAGGGGTCGCCAAGGCCGTAGACAGCACAACCTTTTCGATCAGACGCGGCCAGGTCCTCGGCGTGGTTGGCGAAAGCGGCTGCGGCAAGAGCGTCACCGCACGCTCCATCATGCGCATGGTACGGCCGCCAGGACACACCGTCGACGGCGAAATCCTTTACACCAGGCCTGACGAAGACGGGCAGAGCACCGTCGTGGACCTGCTGCAGCTTCCCGCTACCGGAACAGAAATGCGCGCCATCCGCGGCGGCGAAATCGCAATGATCTTCCAGGAGCCCCGCGCCTCTTTGAGCCCTGTCCATAAAGTTGGTGACCAGATAACCGAAAATATCCTGCTGCATCAACCCGTAACGCAGTCCGAAGCCGAAGATATCGCCATCGATATGCTGCAGCAAGTGCATATTCCTCTGGCGGAGCAGCGCATGAACGCTTTCGCTCACCAGCTCAGCGGCGGCATGTGCCAGCGTGTGATGATCGCCATGGCCCTCTCCTGCCACCCCAGTCTTCTCATCGCCGACGAACCCACCACCGCGCTGGACGTGACGACAGAGGCCCAGATCCTGGAGCTGATGCAGGGGCTGCAGGCCGAGCTGAACATGGCCATCATGTTCATCACCCACGATCTGGGCGTCGTCGCCGATATGGCCGACGAGGTGGCGGTCATGTACCTCGGCAAAATCGTCGAGCGCGGCGCCGCCGCCGACATCTTCCGCGACCCCAAGCACCCCTATACCATCGCTCTGCTCGAGTCGCTGCCCCGCATGGACCAGAAGCGAGAGTGGCTCCAAACCATCCGCGGCGTAGTTCCCGACCCCTACAGCACGCTCAATGGCTGTCCTTTCCATCCCCGTTGCGCCGATTTCATCGCCGGCGTCTGCGACGAAATCGTGCCCCAGCCCATCACTTTGGAAGACAACCGCGAGGTGCGTTGCCTCCTCTATACGGAACACGCACACCAGGAAAGCTCCCCAGTCGCAGAGGAAACAAGCCATCAATAGCGTTTCAGACAGCTCTCCGCTTCTGGAAGTAGACGGGCTGAAAAAACACTTCCCAATCTCGGCCGGACTCTTCTCAAAGGTCGTCAGCCATATCAAAGCCGTGGATGGCGTTGATTTCGCGCTGCAGAAGGGCGAAACGCTGGGACTCGTCGGCGAAAGCGGCTGCGGCAAGACCACCGTAGGCCGGCTGATCATGCGACTCTACGAACCGACCGCCGGCACGATCCAGTTTCGCCCTCAAGGCGAAGAGGGTGAAAACTACAATCTGGCAACGTTGGACAACACCGCCCTCCGGCCCGTACGCTCCCACCTGCAGATGATCTTTCAGGACCCCTACACCTCGCTGAATCCCCGCAAAACCATCCTCGACATTATCGGCGAGCCTCTCCGCCTGAACGGCATGGGCAAAGGGTCCGAGCTCGAGGACCGCGTCGTGGAGATGCTGCGCCTCGTCGGCCTGCGCCCCGAGTACATCACCCGCTACCCCCATGCCTTCAGCGGCGGCCAGCGCCAGCGCATCGGCATCGCACGCGCCCTCATCCTCAATCCCACCCTCGTCATCGCCGATGAGCCGGTTTCCGCACTCGACGTCTCGGTGCAGGCGCAGATTCTCAACCTCCTCAAATTCCTCCAGCGCGAGCTGGATCTGACCTACCTGTTCATCGCCCATGACCTCGGCGTCGTCAAGCACATCAGCGACCGCGTGGCAGTCATGTACGTCGGCAAGCTGGTAGAACTGGCAGATGCTGACGACCTGTATCGGCAGCCGCTCCATCCCTACACCGAAGCTTTACTCTCCGCAGTTCACGTCGCGGGCCCGGCCCACAGCCGGCAGGAGCGTATCGTCCTCGAGGGTGAGGTAGCCGACCCCTCCAACCCGCCCTCCGGCTGCTACTTCCACCCCCGCTGCCGCTACGCCCAGGAACGCTGCCATCAGGAAACACCTGAGCTCCGCAACGTCGCTGACCTCCGCTACGTTGCCTGCCACTTTGCCGAAGAGCTGGACTTGGCCGGCGCCGGCACCGCATAGACCCAACTGAATTCAAATGAGGAGAAAGCGCCGATGAGCATGCGCCCCATCACTTCCGGCCCCAGGCACCATTGGTTCGGCTACTATGATAAGCTGCAGTTCGACCCCTCCAGCCGCTACGTGCTCGGGATGGAGGTCGACTTCGAGCATCGCTCGCCTAACGCCGAGGATACAGTTGGAATCGGAATGATCGACCTGGCCGATGGCAACCGCTGGATTGAGCTGGGTGAAACCAGGGCCTGGTGCTGGCAACAGGGCTGTATGCTTCAGTGGATTCCAGGCTCGGATAGGCAGGTTATCTGGAACGATCGAGTGGAAGACCGCTTCGTTTGCCACATTTTGGACGTACATTCGGGCAAGAAGCGCACGGTCGGATACCCAATCTATACCGTCTCTCCCGACGGCCGCACCGCCATCGGCGCCGACTTCCGCCGCATCAACCACATGCGGCCCGGCTACGGCTACGCCGGCATCCCCGATCCCAACTTCGACCAGCTGACGCCCGATGACGTAGGAATCCACCGCATTGACCTGGAGACGGGCCACGCGTCCCTCATCGTCTCAATAGCCCAGGTGGCCGCCATCCCCTATCCCCACAAGGATATCAGCGAGGCGAGGCACTACTTCAATCACCTGCTCTTCAATACCGACGGCTCACGCTTCATCTTCCTCCACCGCTGGCGGTTCGGCGACGCCGGTTTCAATACCCGTATGATGACCGCCGCAACTGACGGCTCCGACATCTACCCCGTCGACCAGTACGGCCACACCTCCCACTTCATCTGGCGCGACCCCGAACATATCCTGGCTTGGGCCCGCCATCCCTCACACGGAGACGCCTTCTACATCTACCGCGACCACACACAGGAAGTGGAGGTAATCGGCAAAGGCGTGATGAAACTGAACGGCCACTGCACCTATCTTGCCGACACAAACTGGATTCTCAACGACACCTATCCCGTCCCCAGGGGCGAGGACAGAGTCCAGGAGTTGTATCTCTACAATGTGGAGAGTGGCGAGCGAACCGAACTGGGAGAATACGCCTCATACCCGGAGTATACGGGCGAGTGGCGCTGCGATCTGCACCCGCGATCCAGCCCCGATGGGAGGCTGATCACAGTCGATTCAGTGCATGGGGCCGACGGTCGTCAGATCTACCTGATGGACATCTCCGCACACCAAAATATCTAGTGGAGTAAGCAGCCGCCTGCCCTTGCGTCGGTGCGCGAGATAGGAGTGGGGAGGGCTAATTCCAGCTGTAAGACCCCTTTTCGTCCTGCGGAATCGAGTCGAAGCTCTGCATGGCCTGCCGTCTCTCCGGCGTCAGACCGGCTCGGCTCGCAATCTCCTCGGCCAGTTCAGGGATAAAGGGAAGGTCCTCGCGAAACAGTACGGTCGAATCTTCCGGAGTGTAATGGATCTGCAAGTCAGCGTCGGCCGCGCTTGCTTCCCGTCTGCGCACGACCACGTCCAGGCGTGTCATGTTCCCCCACGCCCACTTGCGCGATAGAGCCCAGAAGCGCAACGGGCTCCTGATCACAAGCCCTTCATCCGAAACTTCGTAAACGGTACCGATGTCGATGATGTGCCCGTAGAGGAGTAATGCCCCCCAGATCAGGAAAGTCCAGGCCATGGCCTCCACAAAGAAAAGCCGGTCAATCCCCATCGTGAATGTCAAAATACCCGCTATGAGCAGGGCGGCCGCCGAAACCATCGACTTCGGTCTCCCTCTGAAGGTCACCGCCTCACGAATCTCATCTGCCTGTAGCGATTCAGCCATAGGACCATTCTGCCTTGTAGCAATGATTTGATACCGCTTTCACGCAACTGCAGGCAAGCGTTTCACTTCCTCAAGCTCGGCTGCAATTCATGAACAGAGATTGGTAGTTACAACAGAGAATAGTATAGACCCAAGGGGGAAGCCAACAAAATCTTGCGGCCACCTTCGCACTGCAAAGTACCGCCTGCCATCCCGCCTTCCCAAAGGCAACTGACTTCCGATCGTTCAGTCGACAACCAGGCGATATCCTCTACCTCGGACTGTAGTGATATAAACGGGCTCTGACGGATCCGGCTCCACCTTCTGGCGCAATCGGCTGACCAACTTCTCGATACGCGAATCGTCCACATCCAGCATGTGTTCGTCACCCCACACGCCTTCGACAATCTCGTATTTGTCTACAATGTTGTTGCTCATCAGGTAGAGTAGCTTCATCAACCGGTATTCAAGATGTGTGAGCTCAATCGGACGGCCGCCTACGGTCACCTCCCCGCTATCTTCATCTACACGCAACCCTTCTCCGTAAGTCGCCGTGGTCTGGTGCGCCAGAACGTACTCGGCGAACAGACGGCAGAATGCGCGCAGCTCTTCCCGCTCCTGAACCAGAATGTGCTGCTTCATCAACTGCGACAAAGTGAAAGCGTCAGGCTCCAGCCCGGAGAACAGCAGGCGCAGGGCCTCTTGCTGCTCTGCCGTGCAGCTATTCCATATCTTCTCGCTCTCAGTATTCAGAGTCGGATCTCCGCGTACCAGATCGATCAGACCCCTGAGAAAGACGAAGCGATTCTGCTCGCTCCCGCTCTCTCTGTCTAACCCCTCCTCCGCACGCCCGATAATCCTGCTGACCCCCGCCAGATAGCCCGGATGCCCACCCGTCCACTGGTAGACGAAGTCGAAATCCTCTACAGACGGGACTGCCCCGTTCAGCGCGGCAATCTGGCGCAGGTACTGCTCCACGTCATGGCGGGGAAGCGGAGCAAGATGCCACGGATGATGCGAGAACAGTTCACCAAATTCGCCGCTGTGGTCGCCTGGACGCAGAGTTGCCAGGGGCCGTACCGTTGCGGTCACGAAGACAAGCCGGCTGCCGAACCGGTCCTTCTTGGCCCGCAGGTTGAGAAAAACACGCGTGTCGATCTGCTGAAATGGCTCGTCGAATTCGTCGAACATCAGGATCAGTTTGTATTCCGAACCGTGGAGCGCCGCGTTGAGCCCGTTGCTGAAACTCAGGGGCACCTGAAAAACGTTTGCTGGCGCCACCAGCGCCTCGTAGGCCTCCTGCAGCGCCTGGTTCCCCGCCAGCGCAGGGCCGCTTTCCCGTAGGCATCGCAGCACCAGCTCGTAAAACCCCTGCTCCGTCATCTCCAACATGCGGTTGCAGTCGATGTAGACCGGCAGAAACGCGCTCCCTTCTTCGCCCAGCTGTTGCAGCCAGACGTCCGCATGCGCCAGTGCCCGCATCAGAGCAGACTTGCCCACATTGCTGAATCCCGTTATCTCGACGCAATGGGAGTTGTTGAGCAGCTGAATAATGGGCCCAACGTCGGTCTGCCGCATCTTGCTCCCATCCGGTTGGCGCAGCGTCATCGTCATAGGCCCCCCATTCTACAACCAATCATCTCTCAATCCCTGCCCTGGAATGCGTCCCCTAAACATCCGCCGACCGCCTGACCCCACTCCAATCCCATCTCTACACGAGACGAGAGAATTTATCTCTCTCCTCTCTTCTCACCCCTCTCTCCTCGCTTTTGGGCGGTCGGGCCTATTCGGCCCTCCCTTGTGCGGGGG
>VXOE01000195.1 GCA_009840225.1 Caldilineaceae bacterium SB0662_bin_25
CCATCGCGAGCCCGCTACAGAAACACTGACGGTAAATTCCCCCCAGGCAGACCGCGCAAAGCACACACATACGGAACATGGCTTTAGTAGCTACGAAAAGAAAAGAAAACCCCTCTACTTACCACTACTTACCACTACTTGCCACTACTTATCACGACTTGGAAGGACATAACTCCATCTGAACCAAGGCAAATGTATCCAACACTTACGCAGGCCTGCCTTGCCGGCTGAGAGGCATTCGGGCTTCACGTGTAGGCCTGTGTCTTTTACAAATATGGCGCCAATTCCAGATGCGGTCGATCTGGCTCCAGCCAGTCAATGTTCAATCCCACAGAATACCTGAGGGATCAGGACGGCCGCAGCAACTCTGTGAGTGCCACCCAGTCCAACTACACTAAGCACATCACGAAGGGCGGAGCTTCGACTACGCAGTCGAGTACATTTGCCAAAGAAAGACGATTCGAACCGACAAAACCCGACTAAACCCGACAAAACCCGTCATTCTTAAACTCAATCCGAAAAAAACCTGTTGGGTCAAAATGAGACAAGAAATCGCGGCGAATCCTGTATCGGGTCGGTGCCCATTCGCCGTCGCAGTACGCCAGCGCCTGTGGCGTCCGAGCACAGATGAGTTTGCCCTGGTCCCAACCGGGTCCGGCGTTGACGCCAAAGGCGCAAAGCGTTAGAATCTGCGTATCTTCATTCCTCTTGAGAATCAAATTTCAGCGGACCGTGAGAGCAGGCAGCAATGACGTCGAGCGCCCATGCCCCGCAGTCGCATTCGGCTGCATCCGACAACGGACATAGTCCACGGAGCAAAAGTCGAACCGCAGCTCTACCTCTGAACGGTAGGCAGAACACGCCGCCTGCCCATCCAGTGATCGACTGCGACATCCACAACGAAGTGTCGTCGATTGACCAGTTGATTCCCTACCTGGCCGACTACTGGCAGGACTACATCCGCGGGTCAGCCTTCAAGAGCCCCCACGCCAACGACTATCCTCGCGGGGCGCCCACCTCAGCAAGGCCGGGAAGTATACCGCCCGAAGGAGGCCCTGCCGGCTCCAACCTGCAACTGGTTCGAGATCAGGCCCTTGCCCCCTGGAACACGGAAATCGGTATCCTGAACTGCTCCTACCGCGTGCAGAGCATCAAACAGGAAGACCTGGCCGCTGACCTGGCAACCGCCGCCAACCGCTGGCAGATCGACGAATGGCTCGCCCCTGAACCCCGGCTGCGCGGATCTCTGGTTGTTCCCAGCCAGACACCGGCCCGCGCCGCTGAAGAGATCCATCGCTTTGGCAGCCATCCACAGTTCGTTCAGGTAGTTCTGCCGGTGCGCTCCTATATCCCCTACGGCAACCGCTACTATGATCCACTGTATGCCGCCGCGGTCGAACACGACTTGGTCGTCGGCATCAATTTTGGCGGCGCCCCCGGCAACCCGCCAACGCCGGTCGGTTGGCCCTCGACCTATCTCGAAGAGCACGCCGGCATGGCCCAGGTATTCCAGTCCCAGGTCATCAGCATCATCGCCGAAGGCGTATTCGACCGCTTCCCTGACCTGCGCATCGCCCTCATTGAAGGCGGTTTCGCCTGGATGCCTTCCCTTATGTGGCGGCTCGACAAGGAGTGGAAGGGCCTGCGTTCCAACACGCCCTGGGTAAGGCGTGCCCCTTCCGACTACATCCGCGATCACATACGCCTGACAGTGCAACCGGTCGGCGCGCCCCCCGACCCCCGCTACATCTTGCAGACCATTGAACAGCTGGAGTCCGACACGCTGCTCATGTTCGCCACCGACTACCCGCACTGGCACTATGATGACGACCGCGACGCCTGGCCGGTAACCCTGCCGGAACCGCTCAATTCCAATATCTGGTCGGCAAACGCCCGCTCCTTCTACCGTCTCTAAGGAGATCTGCCATGACGCTGGATCTTGAGGTTACCGAAAAACCACAGAGCCCCGGAAAAACAAAGCTGGCCGTGATCGACACCGACATTCACAACTTTGACGTCTACGAAGACCCGCTATTCAACCAGATTATCACCACCTATCTGGCCCCGGAGTGGCAAGAGCATCACAAGATGATAGGTATGCGTGGGCACTACGGCGTCGGCTACCCCCGCCATCAACCCAACGCTGCCCGCACAGATGCCTGGCCCCCAAGCGGACGCCCTCCCGGCACTGACCTCGACTTTATGCGCGAGCAGTTGCTGGATGCCTTCGATATGGACTATGGCATCTTGAATCCCTTGGCCGGCGCCGGCGGTCAGGTCAACCTGGCGTACGGCGCGCAGCTGGCGCGCGCCATCAACGACTACCAGATAGCGGAGTGGCTGGAGCCGGAACCGCGGCTGAGGGCCTCGATCCTCGTCAATTTCGAGGACGCCGAGTTCGCTGCCGAAGAGATTCACCGCCTCGGCCGCCACGAAGGCTTCGTGCAAGTGATCCTGGTGACCCGGACCCAGGAGCCCCTCGGCCGGCGCAAATACTGGAAAATGTACGAGGCCGCCCTCGAGTATGACCTGCCCATCGGCATCCATTTCGGCGGCAGTGCCGGTCATCCCCTCACGGGTGCCGGCTGGCCTTCCTACTACATTGAAGATCACACCGGCATGGCTCAATCCTTCCAGGCACAGGTTGCCAGCCTTGTTTGCGAAGGCGTCTTTGAGCACTTCCCAGAGCTGCGCATAGTGATCATCGAAGGCGGCTTTGCCTGGATGCCCTCCTTGGCTTGGAGGCTGGACCAGAGCTGGAAACGCCTGCGCGCCGAGACACCCTATCTCAAAAAGGCGCCGTCGGAGTACATGCACGAACACTTCTGGCTCTCCACCCAGCCCATGGAGGAGCCCAGACAACACGAACATTTCGTCCAGCTTCTTGAACAAATGGACAACGGTAGCAAGCTGATGTTCGCCACTGACTACCCGCACTGGGACTTTGACTCTCCCGACCGGGCCTTGCCGGCCACTTTGCCACTCGAAATCAGACGCAATATCATGGCCGAAAACGCCCGCCAATTCTACAACCTGGCCTAGAACTGACCTGGAAGAACTGTATGGGCGGAATCATCCGCTTCCTGAACACGCCCGTTACAACAGTACAAGGCACCGCACTGACGCCGATCGACCTCTTTCTCACGGTCGCCTCAGTGATCCTTTTCTACATTCTGGCAAGAGTTGCCGCCCGCCAGTTTCAGAAAAGTGTGGAGCCGGAGCTTCCGCTCACCGCCACAAGTAAGCGCCTCGCCAGGTCTGTCGTCTATCTGTCGATCCTGTTGGCGGGCATTTACACTTCTCTGACCTTCCTCGGCGTCAATCTGTCAATCTTTCTTGTGCCCCTCGGCGCACTCAGCATCGGCTTAGGGCTGGGCCTCCAGAACTTGGCCAGCAACTACATCGCCGGGCTCGTTCTGATGACGGAGGGGACCATTCGCGACGGAGACGTGATCGAAGTCGACGGAATCCGCGGAACTGTCCAGGAAATGAGTCTGCGCACCACAGTTGTCAAAACCTTTAGCAACACCGAAGTGATCGTGCCAAACTCCCTGATGGTCTCGCAGCGGCTCGACAACTGGACGAAATCCGACCAGATCCTGCGCATCGAGTCCCAGATCGGAGTCGCCTACGGCACCGACATCAACGCAGTGCACCATATCCTTCATTCCCAAATCACGGCCCATTCGGCCGTATTGGCAGATCCGGAGCCGCGCACATTCTTCGTTGAGTTCGCAGATTCCGCGCTTCTGTTTCGGATTCAGTACTGGATCGATGATCCGGCGCAGCGCCTCTCTTCGTTGAGCGAAATCCTTGAAGCGATCTACTATGGACTGCAAGATCGGGGAATCTCGATTCCCTTCCCGCAGAGGGATGTATGGCTGAAGGGAGATCCCTTCGGACCAAACGTCTCACTCGCTGCAACCGCCGAATCAGATTCGTGAACGCCTGGCTCGCAGTAAACATGAAGAATTCGGCAGCCCGCAAGGAGAACATTCCATGACAAAAATCGGTGCAGCCCCGATATCCGCGCCTGGATGGACCGCACAACCCAAGGAGGGCGTAAAGATCGTAGACTGCGATGTTCACCACAACTTTGAACGCCCTGAGCAGCTGTTGCCCTACCTGTCCAGTTTCTGGCAAAACCACCTGATCGACCAGGGACTGCACCTTCCCAGCGCCGGTTACTCCAATGTTCCCTTCCGCACCAATCGCCCGGACCTGAAGGACCCGACTCTGAAGGAACGCGACTTCAACTTCTCCTTGGAGTTTATGCAACGCGAACATCTCGATCCATGGAACATCGACTACGCGCTTCTCACCGGCCCTCCTCCCTTCTACGGCTACACCGGCCTGCCCGACCCCGATTGGGCCGCAGCACTGTGCCGCGCCTTCAACGACTGGACTATCGAGCACTGGCTCGAAAAGGACAACCGCGTAGTCAACGCCATCCTCATCTCGCCAACCGACCCGGCACAGGCCGTCACTGAGATTAACCGCTTGGCCGGTCGCAAGGACACCGTTGCCGTCATGGTCCCCATGGGCACGAGCATGCCGTTCGGTAACCGCTTCTACCACCCAATCTGGGAAGCATGTGAGGAGCATGGACTGCCGGTTGTCGCCCATATCGGCGGCGGCGGCGGCGCAGCCAGGTCAACGCCAACTCCGGTCGGCTTTCCCACCTACTACATGGAGTCGCGCATGAGTCGCCCCTTCGTGGCCAGCGCGCACGCCTCTTCCCTGATCTGCGAAGGCGTCTTCGAAAAGTTCCCCAATCTGAAATTCGCTCTGACCGAGGCCCAGCAGCTCTGGGCCGTCGCCGTGATGTGGCATATGGACTCCGACTGGAAGGCAATCCGCGATCAGACCCCCTGGCTCAAACGCCTGCCTAGCGAGTACTTTCGCGAGCATATTCGCGTCGGGTCTCAGCCGATGCACGAGGCCGAAACGACTGAACAGCTCTACCAGTTCCTTGAAATGCTGCACGCCGACGAAACGCTCGTCTACTGTTCCGACTTTCCCCATTTCGACTGGAACGATCCTGTCACCACCTTTCCCAAACTCGATCCCGAGTCGCAGCAGCGTATCTTCGCTGACAACGCCTTGGAAATGCTCCGCATCGGAGACGACTGGCTATGACCAGGGTCGTCATCGCCAAAGTCTGGGAAATCCCTCCGGGAGACCGCAAAATCGTCGTGCCCTTTCGCGGCCGCGCCGGCATAGGCGTCTTCAATGTCAATGGCAATCTGTACGCACTGCGCAATATCTGTCCGCACAAACGGGGTCCCCTCTGCACCGGGGAGCTGACCGGCCGCGTCGACGCGGCTGCGCCGCCTTCCGCCTATTCTGCAGAGCTTACCGTCGAAGGAGACGGCGAAGTCCTGCGCTGCCCGTGGCATCAGTGGCCCTTCGAGATCGCAACCGGCCGCTGCCTCGTCGATCCGGAGGTGCGGGTCAAGACCTATAAGGTTCGAATTGATGGCAACGATATCGTCGTTGATCTTGACGACTGAACTCACGTCCGGGAGTGCGAGTCAATCTCGGACTGAATAGGAAAACCAATGACCGCAAACACTTTGATGGATCGCCGAGATCATCTGCTTGGCACGGGCGCGCCGATCTTTTACGAAAGACCGGTCAATATCGTACGCGGCAAAGGCGTCTGGCTGTATGACGACGACGGTCGCCGCTACCTCGACATGTACAACAACGTGCCCTGTGTGGGTCACTGCCATCCCCATGTCGTGGAAGCGATGCACAGCCAGGCCCAAACGCTGAATGTTCACAGCCGCTACCTGAACGAAACCGTACTCGACTATGCCGAGCGTCTGGCAAATCTGCACGCCGACCAGCTCACCAGCGCCGTCTTCACCTGCACAGGCACTGAAGCAAACGAGGTGGCTCTCGAGATCGCCCGTTCCGTAACCGGCGGCCGCGGATTTATCTGCAGCGACGCCGCCTACCACGGCAACAGCGCCGAAGTGAGCAAATTCACTCGCGTCAGCCAGCAGACTGACGGCGAGAAGGCCGGGGAAATCCGCGCTTTTCCCTTCCCGCAGCGCTTTCGTCCCTTGCAGGAAGGCGTGTCCGACGCCGAGTTGGCAGAGCTCTACCTGGCGGAGGTCGAAAGCGCTATCGACGGCCTGCATTCCGACGGTATTCCACTGGCAGGGGTGCTGGTCTGCTCTATCTTCGCCAACGAAGGGCTCCCCTCGATCCCGCGCCAGTTCATGACCCGCGCTGCAGAAATTGTGCGCGACGTCGGCGGTCTCGTTATCGCCGACGAGGTTCAGGCCGGCTTCTGCCGAACCGGCGACTGGTGGGGCTACGAAACCACGGGCTTCGTCCCCGATATCGTCACAATGGGCAAGCCCATGGGCAACGGAATGCCCGTTGCCGCCGCTGCCGCTTCTAGCGAAATGGTCGACGAGTTTCGCAGAAAAAAACGATACTTCAATACCTTCGCGGCCAGCCCTCTGCAGGCCGCCGCCGGCATGGCAGTCATCGACGTAATCGAAGATGAGGATCTCGCCGGCAGCGTCGAACAGGTAGGCAATTACCTCCGAGCCGAACTCTCCAAGTTCCAGTCCAGATGCGAGCCGCTGGCCGACATTCGCGGCCACGGGCTGTTCATCGGCATGGAGTGGGTGCAAGACCAGGTGTCGAGGCGCCCGGATGCGGAGGGCGCCAACACTGTTGTCAATCGGTTGCGTGAAAAAGGATTTCTGATCGGCAGCGCCGGCCCTTTGGGCAACATTCTCAAAATCAGGCCGCCGCTCGTCTTCAAGCGGAAACACGCCGACCTTTTCTTAACCGCGTTCGAGGAGAGTATAGGTCAGGATGTTCAGGCTTGATCTACCGGATCTGCATTACACCACGCAATGGGCCGTCCTGGGTGGGCTGTGCCCGCGCACTGTCGTGAGGCGGCGAGATTAGGAATATGGGAATGGCAGGCCACAGCATCGATACGATTTCGGAGGACGGTCTACGCAAACTTGCAGATGAAAGGCATATTGAGGAAGCGCTGCTGGCCTCTGCCGCACGCGCCTTGGACGACTGGGAAATCAACGCAACCGAAATCTCGCTGGTTTCGCACTCCGAAAACATCGTATTTCGAGTTGACTCCGACAGCCGGCAACCGTTCGTTCTTCGCTTCCACCGCCCCGGCTACCACACCTTGCCGGAATTGCACGGTGAGTTTCAGTGGACTGCCGCCCTGAACCGCTCGGGAATCGGCGCCCCTGTTCCCCGCCTCTCGAAAGACAAGCGCTTCTTCGTACCCCTCAACCTTCCCGAGCTGTCCCAAACCAGATTCGTGAGCCTGGTCGAGTGGGTAGAAGGGACACCAATGGCAACGCTGATCGAGCGGGAGACCGAGCCTTCCAGACTTGCCGCCTACTTTCACAAGGTTGGCAGCTTGGCCGCCCGCATCCATAACCAGGCCGCAGCCTGGCAGGTGCCGCCGGGCTTCGAGCGCCACGCCTTCGACGCCGACGGCCTGATGGGCAGTCAGCCCTTCTGGGGCCCATTTTGGCAACAATCAAATCTGACACCCGCCGAACGAGATCAGATCGTCTACGCCCGCAACAGGATCTACAGCCTCCTCACCGATTATGGCCAGGATCGTCGCACCTATAGCCTGATACACGCCGACCTGCACCCTGGAAACCTCATCACAACCGGCGAAACCGTCCACATTATCGATTTCGACGACTCAGGTTTCGGTTGGCACCTTTATGAATTGGCGGTAGCAATCTCCTACTACCAGGACACGCCGCACTTCGAAGTTATCCGGAAGGCCATCATCGCCGGCTACCTCACCGAGCGCACGCTGTCACAGTCCGATATCCAACTACTGCCCGTCTTTATACTGGTAAGAAGCATGGTGTCGCTCGGTTGGATTGAACAGCGTCCGGAGTTGGACAGCAGCCACAAGATACCCACGCTGATCAGAAGGTCATGTGAACAGTCGCGGGCCCTATTCGGCGAAGTCTGATTCATGAACAAGAGCGACTCGCTCTTCCCAGAGTGTTCTCTTTGCCTCCCGATTTAACTGCCCCGTTTCAGCCGCCCCATTCTTTCGGAAACCAATGTCTCCTTGATTTCCCCCCACACCTTGTTCAGGGACCCCGTGGTTCAGCCGCAATAAAACTGCGTGACGAAACCATTTCAACGATGCCATATGACATGCCTTGAGCTTCTGGAGATTCAGCTGTGAGAAGAGTTCGATATAACTGTGCCATGAGTCTGGACGGATACATAGCCGATTCCGATGACGGCTACGACTGGATCGTCATCGATCCTGACATCGACTTCGAGGAACTTTCTTCGCAGTTCGATACCTACTTGATGGGGCGTAGGACGTATGAGGTAGTCGATCGTGCAGCCTCGCACAGGCCCACGGACAGGCAGTTTGTGTTCTCGAACAGCTTGAAACAGAGTGAGCACAGTGACATCCAAATTGTCAGCGAAAACTGGGTCGAGACTGTTCGGTCGTTGCGGGCGGAGTCGGGCAAAGACATCTGGCTCTTCGGCGGTGGGCGGCTCTTCGCAAGTCTGTGCAACCATGGTCTGGTCGACACGGTGGAAGTTTCGGTCATCCCCGTCTTGCTGGGCGGCGGGGTACCCTTTGTGGCAGGACTATCGGGACAGGTAAAATTGACCCTCAAGGAGCAGAGAATCTACGCGAAGACGGGTACGGCACTGCTGGTGTACGACGTGGACAAGACCGAATTCACGAATGGGAGCTAGCAAACAGTTGGGCCTGGTACCTCTCTAGCTGTTTCCCCCATGACCGAAATCTCCATACCATGCAATTCCGCGCGAAACTCAGGCACGCCGAATCTATGTTTCCGATGGACTACAAAGTAGAATGGGCATGGCGTTAGCAACCAATTTGCTACCGTCGACTGATATTCATACCAGAAAAGCCAGGAAACAAATGCACGCAAATGATAATGAAAGTGGTGGCGAAGAAGCGACACAGCCACACACACCTACTGCTACAAATGACTCTGATCAAGACATTAACCCGCTCGACCTGGTCGAGCCGGAGAACGCGCTGCCCGAAACCTCGCTAACGGAACTGCCGTCAGTGGCCCAAAAAGCGGCCGCTGCCGCAGGCTGGACCAGCCTCATGCCTGTACAGGCCAAGGCCATCCCCTATCTTCTTTCTGGGCGGGATCTGATGGTTCAGTCGCGCACCGGAAGCGGCAAGACGGGCGCGTTTCTGCTTCCTCTACTACATAAGATTAGACAGGACAAGCGCGTCTGCCAGGCCTTGGTCCTGGTCCCCACACGTGAGCTGGCACTCCAGGTCTCCAAGGAGGCCGCGCTCCTGGGAGGGGCGGCTGGCGTCGAAAGTGTTGCCGTCTACGGCGGCGTCAAGTACGGCCCCCAAACTTCGGCACTGCGCGACGGCGCACAACTCGTGATAGGTACGCCGGGGCGCATCCTCGACCACCTCCTGCAGCGTAACCTGCGCCTGGACGACCTGCATCAGCTTGTCTTCGACGAGGCCGATCGTATGTTGTCGATGGGCTTCTACCCCGACATGGTGCAGGTGCAGACCTTTCTGCCCTCCAGGCGAGTCCACGGTTCAATGTTCTCGGCCACCTTCCCAGCCCATGTGCTGCGGCTGGCCCAGCAGTTTCTGACGGAACCCGATTTCCTCAGCCTCAGCCGCGATCGCGTCCACGTAGCCGAAGCCGAGCATATCCTCTACGCCGATCCGGGCATGAAAAAAGATCGCGCGCTCGTCCGCCTGATCGAGATGGAAAACCCGGCGGCAGCCATCGTGTTTTGCAATACCCGGCGCATTGTCGACTACGTCACCATCGTTCTTCAGCGTTTCGGTTACGACGCCGACAAGATCAGCTCAGACCTCAATCAGAACGAACGCGAGCGGGTGATGCGCCGCGTGCGCGAAGGCAAGCTGAGACTACTGGTAGCGACCGATGTCGCAGCCCGCGGCATCGACATCCCCGAACTCACCCATGTCTTCCAGTACGAGCCGCCCGAAGATCCCGAGTCCTACATTCACCGTGCAGGGCGAACGGCCCGCGCCGGCGCATCCGGCGCCGCCATCTCCCTCACGGCGTCCTTCGACGAACGCATGCAGATGGAGCGAATCGCCAAGCGCTTCAGCATACCCTTGGAGGAGCGCAAACTGCCCACCGATGAAGAGGTCGCCGCCACCGTCTCCGAACGCGTCACCTCCCTTCTGGAAGCAAAGCTACGCGGCCGCGACAATCTGCAAAGCGAGCGCATGCGTAGATTCCGGCCCCTGATCGACGAATGGATGCAATCCGAAGAAGGCCAGACCCTACTCGCCATGCTTGTCGACGACTTCTATCAGGACTCCCTGCACGCGCCGCCCGCCCTGCCCGAGGAAAAACCTGCCGAGCCACCCGCCAGGCAGGGACGCAAAAGACGTCGCAGTGGCCGCACCCGCCGGACCCGCAATCGCCGCAATTGAAGTAACTCTTTCAAGGGTTTCTGAGGTTCCGCCCAGTTTGCACGCGCAATCGTGATTGGGCCTGAGGAAAGTTTGGGGTTGGGCCCCCGCCTGCTGGGGCCGCCACCACCTGTGGAGGAATTCGCCTTGGCCGCGGGCGCAACTTCATCAGCCCCGCTACCTTGGTGTTTACTTACAATTCGCCCGGCACGTTCTGACGCAGCTCAGTCAGCCATGCCGCAGCCGAGGAATCACTCGGGGCACGCCAGTCGCCGCGCGGGCTGAGCGAACCGCCGCTGCCCACTTTGGGCCCGTTGGGGACGGCCGTCCGTTTGAACTGGCTGATCTGGAAGAAACGGAAGAGGAACAGTTTCAACCACTTCCTGATTTCAGCCAGGTCGTACTCATTGCGCTTGTGCTCCGGCAGAAACTCCGGCCACAAGCCTTGGCTGCGGTCGCCCCAGGCATGCAACGCCATGAACGCCACCTTACTGGGCCGGAACCCATAGCGCGAGATGTAGTACAGGAAAAAGTCTTGCAGCTCATACGGCCCGATCTTGGCTTCAGTGGATTGGGCCGGCCCCTCAGCAGTCCCGTCTCCCGGTACCAGCTCCGGTGAAATCTCCGTGTCCAGGACCGATTGGAGTACGCTGCTGGCGGCGTCGTCGAACTGCGAGGTGGCAATCACCCAGCGAATGAGATGCTGAATGAGGGTCTTCGGCACGGAGGCGTTCACATTGTAATGGCTCATCTGGTCGCCCACGCCGTATGTCGCCCAGCCCAGCGCCAGTTCGCTCAGATCGCCGGTGCCGAGGACGAGCGCGTCATTGTAGTTGGCCAGTCGAAATAGATGGCTGGTGCGTTCGCCTGCCTGCACATTCTCAAATGTGATGTCGTACTCCGGGTCCTCCTCCGCGAACGGATGGCCGATGTCCCTGAACATCTGCATCGCAGAGGGCCGGATGTCGAGCTCATGTCCGCTCACCCCGAACGCATCCATCAAACGGTGGGCGTTGGACCGTGTGCCTGAGCTTGTCGCAAAACCGGGCATTGTGTAGGCGAGAATATTCTTGCGCGGCAGCTTGAGACGGTCCATCGTGCGCGCTGCAACAATCAGTGCCTGCGTTGAATCCAGCCCTCCTGAGATTCCGACCACAATCTTCCCGATGCCGGTCGCTCTGAGACGCTGCATCAGACCGTGCACCTGAATGTTGTATGCCTCGTAGGCCTGCTCGTCTCGGCGTACCGCGTCGCTGGGCACAAATGGAAAACGTTCAATCTCTCGCTGGAGGCGTTCGAGTCCTGGCGCTACGGCTTGGACGCCGCCATCGACGCCCCCTGTGCTCACGTGCGGAATCTGAAACTCGAACTCCACCGTCCGAACCGCCGCCAGCTGAGACCGGTGCAAGGCCGCTGCGTCATTGAAGCTGGTCTGCCTCATGCGGCTCTGCGCCAGCCGTTCCGTGTCGATATCGGCAACGATGATCTGCTCGTGATCTGCGAATCTCTCCGACTCGGCAAGCAGTTCACCGTCTTCATAGATGAGCGCGTGCCCGTCCCAGGCCAGGTCCGTAGTCGATTCACCCGGACCGGCTGCCGAGTAGAGATAGGCCGCAATACACTTGCCCGACTGACTGGCGCACAGGTCCTTTCGGTATAGAGACTTTCCTATTGTAATGTTGGAAGCCGACAGGTTAGCCAGCACCGTGGCCCCCGCCAGTGCCGCGTAGGAGCTGGGGGGAATCGGCGTCCACACGTCCTCACAGATCTCCACGTGCACGACGAATTCTCCCTCTGAACCGCTTGTGCCTTCCCCTGAGGCACTTCCAGGGTCCTCCTGCCCGACGCCCGCGCTACGCAATCCAGCACTGAACAGCAGATTGTTGCCAAATGGCACTGAACTGCCCAGGAGCCGGACCTCACCGCCAACCGCATGGCGAGCTGCGCTGAACTGGCGGGTTTCATAAAATTCGCGGTAGCTGGGCAGATAGGTCTTCGGAACGATACCCAGCACCTGGCCGCGGTATATCACGACCGCGCAGTTGAACAGACGGTTCTCGAAGCGCAGCGGCGCGCCCACCAGCAACACTGGCGTCAACTGCCTGCTCTCCTCAGCAATCCGACTGATTCCGGTCAGGACGCCGTCCAGCAGAGCCTCCTGCTGCAGCAGGTCGTCAATCGCGTAAGAGGAAATCCCCAACTCCGGAAACAAGGCAACCGCGGCGCCGGCTTCCGATGCCCGGGCCGCCAGGGCCAATGTGTGCGTCGTGTTGAACTCGGGGTCCGCCACCCTGACATGGGGCACACAGACCGCCACGCGTACGAACCCATGACTATAGATTGAGTTGAAGTCTTCTGTCATCTTGCCCCGTGCAAATTACAATATCCACAGGCCACGTCGAGATAGGTTGTGCGATTCGTATTATCAGAGATACTGACTGCCGGCGCAAGGCCCAATTGACACGCGCAATCGATTTCTGCGATAATCGCTGAATAGGCGCACGCCAGTTTACGCCGCTTGTCGCAGCCAGGCTGGGCGATCAAGGCCAACTGTTCCAAGGACTGTTCACCGCAGTCCACGAGCCATCCAACCAACCGCTGTCGGTCCCGGCGTTGCCGGAGCCAGCCAGCGGTTTCCGTCAGTCCTGAATGTCAGGCGCCACTGGGAACACAGACGCAAAAATGACCTGGAAAGTTGCCGGTATCAACTTCGACCATGCCCATATGGGAGATCTACTTCGCCAGTGCCATGAGCATCCCGAAGTGGAGATCGTCGGAATCTGCCACACCGACAAAGAGAGGATGGCCTCAGCCATCGAGAACTTTGCCATTCCCGAGGCGCAAGTCTTTACCGATTATCGAGAGTGTCTGCAAAAGACACAGCCGGACATCGCAATTCTGTGCCCCTCAACCGCCAGCCATGCCGAATGGGTGCTCAACGTAGCCCCCTACGGCGTGCACGTGCTGCTCGAAAAGCCGTTCGCCGCCGACCTTGCCGCCGCCGACCGGATGATTGCCGCGATGTCAGAGACGCAACAGCAATTCATCATCAACTGGCCGCTGCGATGGTACCCCTGTCACGTAACGGCCAAGCGGCTGCTGACAGAGGGAACAATCGGTGATCTGGTGGAAGTCCACTACTACGACGGCAACCGCGGCCCGCTTTTCCACGTTGCCGACAAGGAGGAAACCGACGAAGAGTACCGGCAGCGAAAGAACGAGAGCTGGTTCTATCAGAAGGCCCAGGGCGGCGGATCGCTCCTGGACTATCTGGGCTACGGAGTCACCCTGGGTACATGGTTCTTGGAAGGCCGCGCCCCCCTCGAGGTGACGACCGTCGTCGACGAGCCGCCTGGCCTGGAAGTTGACGAGCATAGCATCACAATCTGCAAGTATGAGTTTGGCCTATCCAAGTTTGAGACGCGCTGGGGAACCTTCACAGACCCGTGGACCCTGCAGCCCCAGCCCAAATGTGGATTCGTATTGAAAGGTACCGATGGCACGATCAGCAGTTACGACTATGAGGACACGGTCCGGGTCCAGACACCTCACCGTCCCGAAGGCTATGACCATCCTGTTGACCGGCTGTCGCCCCCCAGCCAGAACGTGATCCAGTACTTCGTCCACTGCCTGGAGTCAGGACAAAAACCTGAAGGTCCACTGTCGCCCGCGATCTGCCGAATCGGCCAGCAGATCGTAGATTCGGCAATCCTCAGCGCCGGTGAGAGACGGACAATTCCCCTTCTGCCATAACCTAAACTTCCAAAAGCAAAGGCGCCGGTCTTCGCGACCGGCGCCCTCAAGTGCAATTGCCTGCACAGTGCTGAAGTACTCAATGTCTCGTAAACCTTCTGTGGGCGGTGACGGACTCGAACCGCCGGCCTATTCCTTGTAAGGGAATCGCTCTAACCAGCTGAGCTAACCGCCCAATTGAGCACGTAGTATACATTACCATTTGGAGGACTGTGAAATGTACAACCTGGCAGGAAAGGTTGTGTTCGTCACCGGCGCCGGCGGCGAGCACGGAATCGGTCGAGGGATCGCGCAACGGTTGGCGGAGGATGGCGCAGACGTTGTCGTAACCGATTACGTTGAAAAACCGTATCCTGACGCCGACTGGGAAGGCCTGCCGGCGCTCAAGGCGGAAATAGAGGGGCTCGGGCGCCGTTCCCTGGCCCTGACCTGCGATGTAACCGACTCGGCCTCGGTCGGAGCGGCCATGCAGCAGGCCGTAGACGCGTTCGGCAAAATCGACATCCTTGTCAACAACGCGGCCGCTCGCGGCGGCAAAGATCGTGTCCCGGTCGTCGAACTCGAAGAAGACGAGTGGGACCGGGTCATGTCCGTCAATCTCAAAGGCACTTTCGTCTGCAGCCGGGCTGCCGCACGTCACATGGTCACCCGCGGCGGCGGCGGACGCATTATTAGCGTCTCCTCGGTTCTGGGGCTCCGCGGCATCGCTCGTTTCGCTGCCTATTGTTCATCCAAGTTCGGCATCGTCGGCCTGACCCAGTCCCTCGCCCAGGAACTGGCCGAGTACGGAATCACCGTTAACGCCATCTGCCCCAGTCTGACGCCCACCGAGCGCGTCGGCCACATGACCAACCTGTTCTCCAACCCTCAGCTGCAAGTTAAAGAAGCGACCGACGCCCTTCTGTCCGGTGCCGCCGGAAGCACGCCCATCGGGCGCCTTGCCCAAACCGACGACCTTGCTCACGCCGTTTCCTTTCTCGCCTCGGACGGTGCCGCCTTCCTCACCGGTCTCTCGATTCCGGTGACGGGTGGCTCATTCATGAGGTAGCGAACAGGTCCGCATACGCCGGGCTGCTTGCTTCTTCAGCAAAGACCGGCTTTCCGAACCAGGCATGTCGGACCCGAAAACCAGGAAGGCGGCAAAGTCAACGAGTACGCAGAGGCGAGTGCATCCCAAACGGGTGTGAACTCTCGCAGTCCTCTGGAGGCAACCAAGCCACAGTCAGTTCCCATTCCAGGTTCCGCCAGAATAAGCCCCGCCACTGACTACTAACTACTGGCTACTAACTACTGCCGTTATGGGCGGTCGGGCCTATTCGGCCCTCCCTTGTGCGGGGGCTCCGCCCC
>VXOE01000360.1 GCA_009840225.1 Caldilineaceae bacterium SB0662_bin_25
GATGGAGGCGGGGGCGCTGACGGTGGGCCAGCATGTGGGCTGGTGGGTGGCGCTGGGGCTGGTGCTGGCGTTTGTGCCGTGGTTCCCGCGTACGAAGCATCTGCATCTGATCATGTCGGGCGTGAACTTTCTGGCGCGGCCGCAGCGTAGCTCGTTGGGGGAGCTGCCGCCCCTGGACTTCGAGGACGAGACGATCGAGGAGTTTGGTGCGGCCAAGCTGGAGCAGCTGCCGTGGCCGCACCTGGTGGACGCGTACGCGTGCATCATGTGCAATCGCTGCCAGGACGTGTGCCCGGCTTACGTGACGGGCAAAGAGCTGTCGCCGGCGGCGCTGGAGGTCAACAAGCGCTATGCCATCAACGAGCGGGCGACGGCTATGGCGGCGGGCGGGGAGACGCCGCCGCTGCTGGACTACGCGATCAGCGAGTCGGCGGTGTGGGCGTGCACGGCGTGCGGCGCGTGCGTGGACATCTGCCCGGTGGGCAATGAGCCGATGTTCGACATTATGCATCTGCGACGGTACCAGGCGCTGACGGAGAACAGTTTTCCCCAAGAGCTGCAGCAGGCCTACCGAGGGATTGAGCGGCAGGGCAATCCGTGGAACCAGAGCGCGCGTGAGAGGCTGGCGTGGGCGGAGGGGCTGGCGGTGCCGAGGGTGGATGAGGCGCCGGATGCGGAGATCCTGTGGTGGGTGGGGTGTGCGCCGAGCTATGATCCGAGGGCGCGGGCGACGGCGCGGGCGTTTGCGAAGGTGATGAACCATGCGGGCGTGCGCTTTGCCGTGCTGGGCGAGATGGAGAGCTGCAGCGGGGACGCGGCGCGGCGGTCGGGGCGGGAGGACCTGTTTTGGGGGATGGCGGAGAGCAATACGGAGGTGCTGAACGAGGTGGCGCCGCGGCGGATCGTGACGACGTGCCCGCACTGTCTGCACAGCATCGGCAAGGAGTATCACCAGTACGACGGGCGTGAAGGGGGGCCGCAGTGGGAGGTGATCCACCATACGCAGCTGCTGTCGGAGCTGGTGGCGGCTGGCAGTCTTGAGTACAACGTTGAGGAGGATGGGGCGGTTACGTTTCACGATCCGTGTTATTTGGGGCGGCATAACGGGATTGTGGATGCGCCGCGGGAGGTGCTGGCGGCGGGGAACATCGAGCTGGAGGAGATGCCGCGGCACGGGCAGCAGAGCTTCTGTTGCGGAGCGGGGGGCGCGCAGTTCTGGAAGGAGGAGGAGCCGGGCGAGCGGGCGGTGAGCGCGGAGCGGTATGCGGAGGCGCGGGCGACGGGCGCGGAGACGGTGGCGGTGGGCTGCCCGTTCTGTCTGACGATGATGTCGGATGCGGCGAACGCGGCGGGAGAGGGCGTGGCGGTGAAGGATGTGGTGGAGTTGATTGCGGAGGGGTTGGACGGCAGTGGTCAGTAGTCAGTGAGCTGAGGCGGCAAGTGGGGGCGTAGGCACCGTTGGATAGACATATAGCTGGGAAAGAATACACACGGTGGATGAGGCATGTTTTAGGAGAGGGGGCGTTGCGGGGGGGGGCCGCACAAGGGAGGCCGCTTGCGGCCGACCGCCCAAAGACGAGGGGAGGGTAGAGAGAAAACTTCGCTCGCCTCGTTCGGAGACGCGAACTGACTGTGGCTGCGTAGTCACTTTTTGGTAATTCCTGTGGTGCAGTGTGCTGGGGATGGGGGATCAGCAGAGGAAGGCTGCGAACCTGGAGGGGGCGGCGGTTAGGGTGGCGACCTGGAAGGCGGTGTAGAAGAGGAGGGCGCAGAGGAGGGACCAGGACAGGCCGCGGACGATACGGGGTTCGCGGACGAGGGGCTGGCGGCCGAAGCTGAGGACGGAGGGCGGGCGGTAGCGGGGCAGGAGGCCGACGGCGATGATGGCGCCGCCGGCGAGGCCGCCCATGTGGCCCCAGTTGTCGACGTTGGTGACCGAGAAGCCGAGGAACAGGTTGATGACCAGGATGGCGAGGGCGGACTGGAGCATCGACTTCCCCTGCCGGCCCATATTTTCCCGAAAGCGATAGAAGTAGATGATGGTTGCGCCGAGGAGGGCGAAGACGGCGCCGGATGCGCCTGCGGAGGGGGCGGGCGAGAAGGCGTAGCTGGCGATGCTGCCGAGGAGGCCGCCGAGAAGGTAGATGACGGTGAAGCGCATGTGGCCGAAATGGCCTTCGATGATGGGGCCGAGCCAGAAGAGGCCGATCAGGTTGGAGATGAGATGGATGGGGCCGATGTGAAGGAACATGGCGGTGAAGAGCCGCCAGTTCTCGCCCTGCAGGATATGCCAGTTGGACTTCATGCCGAGGGCACAGAGGACGCGCAGGTCGGTGGGGCCGTTCCAGACGCGGAATGCGAGGAGCCCGTAGATGAAGGTGGCGGCGAAGACGAGGAGGTTGACGGCGATCAGGGCGCGGCTGATGCGTGGGGGGACGAGCGGGATGTAGAAGGTTGGCGCGGGCGGCGGGCCGGCGGTGCGGGGCGGGAGGCCGAAGATGCTCATCACGACCGGACTACAGATTGATGGGCGACCAGTCTACGCGGCATTTTTCGGCCTGGATGATGCTGATCACCTTGTCGACGGTCTCGTCCTGGCGGTCGTCGCGATTGACGACGACGTATTGAAAGTTCTGCAGGTGCTGCATCTCCTTGCGGGCGGTGGCGATGCGCATCTTGAGGCGGTCGGGGGTTTCGGTTTTGCGTTCGAGGAGGCGGCGCAGCTGCTCTTCTTCGTTTTCGGCGACGAGGAAGATGGTCACGGCCTCGGGAATGAGGCGGCGGATGGTGGCTGCGCCCTGTACGTCAATGCGGAGGATGACGTCCTTGCCGCTGGCGAGGGCCTTGCGCACGTGGGTCTTGGGGATACCCTTATAGTCGCCGTAGACGACGGCATATTCCAGGAGCTCGTTGGCATCGATCATTTCGGCGAATTCGCCAACGGACACGAAGTGGTAGTCGACGCCTTCTTTCTCATTGGGCCGGCGGGGCCGGGTGGTAGCGGTTACGACGAAGTGGAAGGGGAGGTCTCGCTTCTTCATCAGGGAAAGGGTAGTGTCTTTGCCGACGCCGCTGGGCCCGGATATCACCACCAGGATTGGATGGGGTTGATTCTGCCGGTCGTAGATCGGAGTCACATCATCCTGAATATCGGACATAGAAGACGCATCCCATTGGAGTTTTGAGTTTCCGGTGATCAGTTGTCGGTCGCGGCACGGGAGAGGCCGCTTGCTGACTGAGAACTGACTACTGACAGTAAGAAACGAAAACCACTCTGGCAGGCATCACCATTGCTTTGTGCCGGGCATTTCGCTGGATATAATGATGGGCAGTCGAACGCCCATGCTGGCATAAGGTACGCGATTCAGTATAGTTCAAATTAATAGTGGGCGAAAAAACGGGCGCGTATGAGTTCTGAAGAGAGCCGGTTTTGGGGGTAGGTCAGGGAGGCGCCGGGTGCTCGAAAAGGAGACGGGGACGCAGGGGAGATAATGCCGATATACGAGTATTACTGTTTTGATTGCAAGAAGCGGGTGAGTGTTCTGTTCCGCACGATGGTGGAGGCTGAGGCGGGGGCTTCGGCGTGTCCGGAGTGTGCGGGGGAGCGGTTGCGGCGGCTGATGAGCCGGCTGCGGGTGCTGCGTTCGGAGGAGAACCGGATCGAGTCGATGGCGGAGGATGCATCGCTGCTGTCGGGGTTGGAGCAGGAGGACCCGCGGGCGCTGGCACAATTTATGCGCACGATGAGCGACGAGACGGGCGAGCCGCTGGATGAGGAGATGACGGAGGTGGTGGACCGTCTGGAGTCAGGGGAGAGCCCGGAGTCGATTGAGTCTTCGATGGAGGACGGCAGTAGTCAGTAGTCAGTGGTCAGTGGTTAGTGAACTGCGAGGGGGATGGGGAGGACCCCTTTTTAGACCACGGAGGGTCACGGAGGAAACCATTTTTTGTCAACGACGAAAACCTTCGGCGAAAGCTGAAGGTTTTTTTGTTTGCGATGGTATGGGGGTGCGGGTGGGGCGGTTATATCTTTTCGAAGTGGTCGACGGGGACGACGAAGATGGTGGCACCGCCGACCTGTTTTTCGACGGGGGCGGGGATGTGCATTTCGCCGGGTTCCATGACGGGGGGGAGCGGTGTGACGTATTGGACGCGGCTGGTGCAGCTTTCGCGGAAGACGGTGAGGACGTCTTCGACCTGCTCGTCCTCGACGCCGCAGAAGATGGTTGCGTTGCTGATGCGGAGGAAGCCGCCGCGAGTGCCGGTAATGGTGGCGGCGTAGCCGCGGCGTCCGAGGCGGTCGAGGAGGTTGGGGCTGTCTTCTTCGTTGACGATGGCGATGACTAACTTCATGTTTTTGGTTTTGAGTTTATAGTTTCTGGTTTCCGTTGACATCTTGGATAGGGCGTCCAGGATTCAACAGGCACGGAAAATCTGCAGGCGGGTTGGCGGTTGAAGGCGTTCCTTTGGGAGATAACTTGGGCGTTCTCCGAATTCCAAGTCAGCCTAGCGGAAGGACCAATCGAATCATATCCCATTTTGGCTACTTCTGTCTATCGGCAGATGTGGTCGGGTGCAGTCCCAGATGGGGAGCGTGCCAGGGCACCCCACAAGGGGTGCCCCTACAGGTATTGCTGGGGGGACAGGAACCGGGCTGCGTATACTGTTTGTCCGGGTGACCAGAGCCCTAGTCAGCACCCTTTTGGTCGTAGGCGGCATGTGCAGGGAATTGGGAGTACATTCGGGACGAGCGGAGCCAGGGCTGGTCTGTGTCGAAAGCGGACAGGCAGGTATCGACGTCGCTTAGTCATTTGCAGGGCCCCCGTTTTCAAATACAGACAGAGCGACAGAGTTCGTCCCGTTTTCAGTCATGATTTTGGGCGCGCCCTCGAGGCTTGCGTCGTAGAGGCCGGCGATGAGGCGAAGGGGGCCGGGCGGCAGCGATGCGGGCAGTTGGAGGGCAGTGCTGCTGTATCCTGCCAGCGGATTCAACTGCAGAATTGGGTCGGACTGGGAAAGAATGCCGCCGGAGTCGTTGAGCAGGTGGACGAAGATTTTCTCCCCGCCGGTAAGAGTTGCTTGATCCCCTCTCCAGTCCATGTGCAGGACCAGGATGCCGCCCGCGGTGACCGTTTGCGGGCTCAATTGGGCTTTCACCAGTGTAACGCCGCTTTCGAATCGTACGTTCAGGTCCTGCCAGCCTTGCGGGTCGGGTCGAGCGTAGAGGTGCACTGGAAAGATGCCGATTTTCTCCTGCAGGACCTTGTGGAAGCCAGCGGCAAGTGCGTCGGGCGCGATGCCGGTCGCATCCCAGTTGGGCGCAGGCGAGACAGGCAGGATGACCCTGTAAACGCCGCTACGGGTAAGGGAATCGACGACCTGCGCGGCACCCTCGGCGTCATGGGGGCTGGGGGGAATCAGGAATCTTTGGACATCGCCTTTGTAGTAGTAGTAGGGGAGGGTCGGTTCGGGGAAGTTCATGGCGATACGCACATCCTGTGCCGGCAGGCCGGCGCTCCAGCGATCCAGCGTCCCGGCAAGCGCGCGCCATCCCGGTGATCTGCTTTCGAAATAGTGGTTGCGCAGGGTGTAGACGTTGGCAGCCAGGACAAGGATTATGAGTGCGGCAGCGAAGATGCGGCCGAGCGAGATGCTGGCGAGAGGGCTGGGGGGATGGGGAGCAGAGTCTTGCCGGCGGCGTGCGCCCGCTTCGCCGTCGACCCAGTAACGCCAGCGCCAGTTGAGGTGCGTATCGATCCAGCTGCTCATGCTGGCCGCGCTGACGGTTATCAGCAGCAGGAAAGGGGGCAGTGAGGTGACCAGATAGCGTTCGTCGAACATCGGGCGCTGGCGGGCGACGATCCAGGTCGCCAGGAGAGGGATGAACAGGTAGAAGAGGAGAAAAACGGTTGCGCCTGACTGGCCGGGCAGAGTCTGCTGTTGGTCTTCGGCGCCATTTGGATGGCTTTCGTCGGTCTGGCTCTCGGGGTCCTGGCCTCCTACGGTCTCAGAGCTGTTTTCGGCGCTGTCTCTGTTGCGGAGGCCAAAGGCGAGTCCGGCGATGATGATGGACCCGGCCAGGAGACCGCCGGCGAATCGCCAGATCGGATGGGGGACCGATTCGCTCAGGGCAAAGACGCCGAGAGAGCGCCACAGCATTGCGCCAAAGGCGGGGGAATCGCCGTTGCCACCATAGCCGGCAACTGTGTACCATGCGCTGACCAGCCACGGCGCGAATATAGCGGCGGTCAACAGTTGGGCGAGGCTCCAGCGCATCAGCAGTGGGCCATCGCCGGAACGCCAGGTTTCCAGGAAGCGGCTGGCGGGGCGCTGGGCGCGGCGCATCCAGAGGTTGCGCAGCAGCAGGAAGAGGAGAAAGAGGTTGTGCGCCAGGATGACGAATCCGGCGTAGTAATGAACCTGTAGAGCGACGGCCGCGCAGAGGGCATAGGCTGCGGGAGCCGGCCAGAGCTTTGGCTGCCGGACAATGCGCAGGGCGAGGACTGTGGCAGCCGCGGTCAGGGCTAGGCTCAGGGAGTACATGCGGGCATCCTGGCTGTGCCAGATCGCGTAGGTGTTGGCGGCCAGGAGCAGGCTGGCGGTGAGGGCGGTCGGGGCGCCGAGGCGAAGCTGTTTGGCCAGATGGAATACCAGTGGGATGGCGACCGTTCCGGCCAAGACGGGGATAAACCGCAGTGCGAATTCGGGCGTTCCGGCGACCTGGAGCCAGGCGTGCTGGAGGAAGTAGCTGCCGACGGGGTGGGGTTCTCGCATCTCCAACGTACGCGCCACAATCTGTGCAGGGGAGCTCAGGCTGAAGAAGAAGCCGAAGCTCTCATCGCCGCGAAGTTCGCGAAAGCCGAGGCGGAAAAGCCTAAGCAGAAAGCCGAGAAGGATGACTGCCAGCAGGGCGCCGCGCTGGAGATGCTTGTTGGCCAGCGCGCGCTGGCCTGCGTGCTGATGATGCGGGCGGGCGAAGGGCGGCGCAGCTGGGCTTGCAAGCCCGGCAGAGGGTTGGGGCGGCTTGCGTTTGCGCCGGTGAAGCGTATCGTGGGCGGGCTGCCAGGCGGTTCGGGCCGCGGCCAGAAGTTGAAGGCGAAGGACAATGAACAGGCCGAGCCAGCCTACTGCGCTGGCGGCCAGGCCCCAGACTGCGCTGCGGGGTCGATAGACGAGTTCGAGGGTGCCGGATCCGGCGGGCACGGGTATGGCGAGGAACGCTCGATGGGCGCGGGCCACAGGGAGGACGTGTTCGCCTTGCCAGCGGGCCTGCCAGCCGGGCAGCCACTTCTCACTGAGGAAGAGGAGGCCGCGCTGTGCGCCCTGGATGCCGATACTCAGATGTCCGGCGGCAATGCGTTCGACCTGCAGGTCGACCTGGCCACCGTCGCCGAGGTTCATGCGCCCATCCTGCCAGTTGTTCCCCAGCGCGCCGGCATGGGAGGGGGGGATCAGGAGCTCGTCGCGGATGTTGAATGCGGGGTCGGCCAGGAGGGCAAGGGCTTCGCCGTCGTCGACGGTGCGAGCATTCTGGGTCCACCAGAGTCGAGGGGAGATCGACTCAAGTACGTGAAGATATGTCGTCGAGCTTTGCGACCGGGGGAATTCGGCCAGTCGCTGGCTTGGGACTGGCAACTCGTGCATCCAGGTGAGGACGGTGCCGGTTCCGGTCAGCTCCCACATGCGGTCGAGGGGGAAAACGGTGATGAAGGCGTTGTATTTGGCGTGGCGGAGGGGGCTTTTGCCGAGGACATCCTCCCAGCCGAGGAGCAGGCCGCTGTTGCGCGAGACGCGATGCTCGTTGAAGACGCGGGGCGGGAGCGAGTTAGGGCGTTCGGCGAGAGAGTGGGAGGCATCGAGCACGGCCGCGGCCTCTGGGGGCACCAGGCCATCTCTTACCCGCGGGCCGAAGGAATGGTTGGTTGCGAAGTTGACGATGAAGAGGTCGAGCAGGGCCAGGGGGATCAGCAAGATGAGCCGCGGGCGGGCGACCGGCTGGTCGCGAGCGAGTCGCGGTCCGATCAGGATGGCGAAGGTGAGGGCGATGAGCAGTGCCATGACGCTGGGCCAGAGGAGGTCCGAGTCGGCGATGCCGGCGCGGGCGGGAAGCTGCCGCCAGGTCCAGAACAGAGTCAGGGCGGCGGCGACGGCGGCGGCTAATCCATAGCAGAGCGTTCGCCTGCGGCGCGCGGACAGGGTGGGCAGAAGCGCCATGCCGTAGCCGCTGAGGACGCTGAGGGAGAAGGCAACGAGAAATATGGCCCGCTCCTGGCCTCGAAACAGTTCGCCGCCGGGCGTGAACCGATAGAAGAGGCTGTAGAGCGGCAGTCTGCTGCCATAGGAGAGGAGGAAGGCGGCAGCGCCGCAGAACACGAAGAAGAAGGCGGCAGCGCGGGCGTGGGGACCGGCGCCCGGCAACGAGAATCTGGATGAGAACAGGGTGACGACGGCGACGAGGGTCAGGCCAAGCGCAGCCACGCCTACGTATTGCGGGGAGTAGACGGTGAAGAGGCCGGGAAGCAGATACTGCAGTGTATCTCTGAAGGCGAAGCCGCCGCCGGCCTGTTGGAAGGTGAGGGAGGGGCGAACGGAGTGTTGTACGAATTCGTAGACCGGCCAAAGCTGGGCCAGCGTCAGGATGACCAGGACGGTGACATAGGCGGTTGCCATGGCGGCGTACAGGAGGGCTCTGGAAGAGAGGAGCTTATAGACGGCCTTGCCTGCCGTGCCATGTCCCCGATGCCTGTTCAGATCGCTGACGAAGAGCATCAGCATCCAGCCGCCGACGGCGTAGGAGAGGAAGAGAAAGGTCTGGGGATGGCCGCCGAAGAAGGCGACGGCGTGCACGCCGGCCGCGGCCAGCCAGCGTTTCCATGGGGGGAAAAGGCGGGAAAGGCCGGTTGCCGCGGGCGGCGACGGCCCTTCATCCGGACTGGATTCGGAGCTTCCTGTGCCTGCGCTGTCCTCTCCAGGCAGAAGGAGATGGAGGATGGCGGGAAGCCAGACGGCGACGCGCAGGATGCCGATCTGCACCGGGACGTAGCCGGTGAGGTAGCCGGAGAAGCCGAAGATTGCGCCGGCAGTGAATGCGGCCATTTTGCTGCCGGTCAGGCGGCGGACGAGCAGGTAGGTGAAGAGGCAGGCAAGGAAGATATGGAGAGCGGCCTCGACCTGGAGCCAGTAGAGTCTTCCCACGGGGCTGCGGTCGAAGCTTGTGAGGAGGAGCAGCGCGTTGCTGACAGGGTAGAACACGGCGGACTGGGCGTCGGCGAGGAAGGGGTGGCCGGAGAAGGTGTGCGGGTCCCACAGGGGCAGCCGCAGGTCGAGGATGGCGGACTGTTGAAAGAGGCTGAAGGGCAGGAAGTGGCGGGTGAAGTCACTGTCGGGGAAGGCGGTCAGGCCCAGCAGGTGGGGCGCGAAGAAGAGGAGGACGAAGGCGCCGTAGGCGAGGGCAACGGGAAAGGCCGGCGGCTGAAGCGGGCGCTTCATCTGACTGTGGCAGGGGGGTGCAGGCGGGTGCGCACGGCAACGGGTTCTGAGGCGGGTGGATCCGCTGTGTGGAGAGGGGGATTGGAGTGCGTCATCTACCGGTTCGTCATGTAAAGGGATTCGGCCACTGGCGGGCGGGCTGGCGTCGTGTCAGGCCTTTGGGGACAGGACGCAGGCGAGGACAGGTCGTGCGCTCGGGTCTGGCGATGCGGTAACGGTCCCGTTTCACTTTGAGCGGCTGGGCGCGGGGGCGGGGAGTTTGCGCTGGACTGCGCGGATGATGTCCTGATGGACTTCGTCGCGGGGGCGGTTGGCGTCGATGACGGTCCAGCGTTGGGGCTCTTGGGCGATGAGGCGGCGGTAGCCGGTTTCGACGCGCTGGTAGAAGGATAGCTCCTGGGCGTCGAGGCGGTTCCAGTCGCCGTCGGCGCGGCCGCGGTTGCGTCTGATGCCGTCTTCGGGGGGCAGGTCGAGGTAGAGGGTGAGGTCGGGGCGGAGGCCGCCGGTGGCGTAGGCGATGAGGCGCTTGAGCTGGGCGATGTCCTGCCGGTGGCCGTAGCCCTGGTAGGCGAGGGTGCTGTCGGCGAAGCGGTCGCAGAGGACGATTTGGCCAGCGGCGATGGCGGGGCGGATGACCTCGGCGACGATCTGGGCGCGGGCGGCGTTGAAGAGGAGTGTTTCGGCGCGGGCGTGCATCTCGGTGTGGGCGAGGTCGAGGAGGAGCTGGCGGATGCCGTCGCCGATGCGGGTGCCGCCGGGTTCGCGGGTGGAGAGGACGGTGCGGCCGGCGGCTTTCAGATGGTCGGCGAGCAGGTGGATCTGGGTGGTCTTGCCGCTGCCGTCGGAGCCTTCGAAGGTGATGAACATTGGATAAGTATATCGTCAAGCTGAGGCCGGCGTTCAGGACGGGCTGAAGATGCGGACGCAGCGGTGGGGTTCGCGGCCGTAGCTGTGGCTGATGAGGTTGGCGGTGCGGGCGAGCTGGTGTTGCTGGCTGCGGATGGAGGCGGCCTGGGGGCTGAGCTCGACCGATTTTTCGCCTTTGAGGAGGCGCTGGATGGCGTGCTGTGTTTCGCGCATGGCGGAGTCGAAGACGAGGTCGGGGTCGTCGCGGCGCAGCTGGAAGACGTCGAGCAGGTAGTGCTCCATCTGGGTGACGGTGTTGCTGCGGAGGACGTAGACGGGCACGTTCTGGCGTTCGGCGTCGGCGATGGGCTGGGGTTTCTGGCGGAAGTAGTTTTTGAGGGTCATGACGATATCGGCCTGGCGCAGCTCTTTGACGACCTCGATGGGGACTTTGAGGTTCTGGGCGGCGGTGCGCAGGCGGTTCTGGCCGATGCCGTAGGGGAAGACGCGCACGACTTTGCGGCCGTTGGGTTGGGCGGCGCTGTCGGCGATGTCCTGGGCGAGCTGGGCGGCGCGGTCTTCGGCGCGCTTGCCGCGCTGGCGGCGGCGGCCGCTGCTTTCGGGGCCCTGGCGGCTCTGGCCGATGCGGCCGGGCTTTTCCTGGTTTTCGACGGAGTCGACGTGGACCTGGTTGTCGCTATCGACGTAGCGGGTCTCGGGGGAGAGGGTCCAGCCGCGCAGGAGGGAGTCGACAGCTTCGGCGACCTTGTGGTGGACGATCATGCGCTGGCGTTCCTGGATTTCGATGAGGACGTCGAAGGTGGGCGGGGCCTTGCGCTCGAGGACGGTTTTCTGGGTGCCGCGGCGGCGGGCTTCCTCGTCGGACAGGGTGACGGTGTCGATGCCGCCGACCAGGTCGGAGAGGGTGGGGTTCATGAGCAGGTTTTCGAGGGTATTGCCGTGGGCGGTGCCGATGAGCTGGACGCCGCGTTCGGCGATGGTGCGGGCGGCGACGGCTTCGAGCTCGCGGCCGATTTCGTCGATGATGATGGCCTCGGGCATGTGGTTTTCGACGGCTTCGATCATGACTTCGTGCTGCAGGGTGGGTGTGGCGACCTGCATGCGGCGGGCGCGGCCGATGGACGGGTGGGGGATGTCGCCGTCGCCGGCGATTTCGTTGCTGGTATCGACGATGACGACGCGCTGTTTGACGCTGAGGACGCGGGAGGCTTCGCGCAGGAGGGTGGTCTTGCCGACGCCGGGGCGGCCGAGGAGGAGGAGGCTGCTGCCGCTGGTGATGATGTCCTGGATGATGTCGATTACGCCGTAGACGGCGCGGCCGACGCGGCAGGTAAGGCCGATGACGGTGCCCTTGCGGTTGCGGATGGCTGAGATGCGGTGGAGGGTGCGTTCGATGCCGGCGCGGTTGTCGGCGCCGAAGTCGCCGATGTTGTCGATGACGTGTTGGAGGTCGTCGCGGGTGGTCTCTTCGGGGCTGAGGCAGAGTTCGCCGTCGGGGAAGCGCGCTTCGGGCAGGCGGCCGAGGTCCATGACGATTTCGATGAGATCGCCGGCGCGGTCGAGCTGCTGGAGGGAGGCGCGGATGCGTTCCGGGAGGACTGCCAGGAGGAGGTCGAGGTCGTCTGCGATGCGTAGGGACATTGGAGTTTTTGGTTTTTAGTTTCTAGTTTTTAGTGAGCCTTGCTGGGCGGCGTTGTTCACGATTGCTGGTCTGTGCGGACTGCGGTTCAGGGTGGTGTCAGGGCCTCCCGCGGGTGCTTTGTTGTGTGGCTGGGCGGGGAGGCGGGTGGCGCCAGGGATAGGGCCGCGGGCGGGTGTTGGGGCCGGCGGCGGTGTGCGGCGGGCAGTATAGGCGATGGTGCGGGCGGCGTTCTGTGCGACTGCTGCCAAGCGTCCAGCTGTCTGCGCCGGCGCGTTCTGTTTGATTGCCGCCGAGTGGCCAGAAGATGGAGTCGGCGCAATCAAATTTGGGCATGGCGAGGGAGCCGGGTACGGCGCCGCGGACGGTTTTGAGGGCGGGCGTGCGCTGGTCGACGGTGCGGCGCTGCCATTGGAGGATGTTGCGGACCATGAGCATGCGGTCGGTGAAGGGTGCGAAGCCGTAGTCGGACAGGAGTGCGTTGACGCCGGTCTGGTAGGCGCGGACGCCGATGTAGGCGCGGCGGACGAGGGGTGCTTCGGCGATGCGCTGCAGGGCGAAGTCTAGCAGGAGATGGGTGTTGTGGGTGTCGGGGTCGTTGGTGTCGACCCAGAGGCGGATCCAGGCGCCGCTTTTGCCCCAGAGGATCTGGAGGCAGCCGGCGAGGCCGGGCCCGCGGTCGTCGTCGAGCACGTAGCCGGACATGTGGACCTGGTGCGGGTTGAAGAGGATGGGCGGGATGCGTTCCTCTTGGGGGTGGTCGGCGGCGTGGCCGGTCTCCAGCTGCTGTGTGGGCAGGGGGGTAATGCGCTGGTAGAGTTTTTCGAGTTCGGGTGCGTCGGCGGGTTGCTGCGGGCGCAGGTTGGCGGCGGACGGGGCGCGGGGCGCGCTGTCGAGGCGCCAGATGGTGATCTGGGTGAGGGGGACGAAGCCGGCCTGTCGGAAGGTATTGACGAGGAGGGGCTGGTCGGGCAGGTCGCTGAAGAGGCGGCAGACGTTGTGGCGGAAGATATGCTGGGCGCTGTAGGTGAGCAGTTTTTGCCAGATGGCGGGGTGACCGCGATGGGCGTCGAGGGCGGGGGAGAGCAGGGTCACGTCGGCTTCGTGGGAGTGGGGGCGGATGCGAAGCTGGATGAGGCCTTCGCGGGCGAGGCCGTTTTCTTCCTGGCGCAGGACGTAGGTGAAGGAGCTGTGGCGGTACCAGGGAAAGCAGGAGCGGAGTGCGGTGCGCACAGGCGAGATCGATTCCAGGAGGACGCGCTCGGTCTGGAGGGGCGTTGAAACGCTGCGCAGACGCTGCAGAAGCAGGGCATCGCCTAAAGAGAATGGGCGAAACGACAAATGGGCGTTCTCCTGAACGGGACGGTAGGCGTTTGGGGGTATTGTACTTGATTGGGGAGAAGGGGGCAAACAGCGTGAAACTGCAGGGGTCGGTAGTCAGTGGTTAGTGGTCAGGGATCGTTGATGGCTGTCTGAAGCGGGCGTTGCAGGGGAGGAACTGGATTTAATCGCCGCGAAAGACGGTTTCAGATTGTGGAAGACGAGGTGAAGTCATGGATAGGGTGCCGGTGGCAAGGCAGATGCGGCGCCACTTGTGGGCGCCGCATCTGGTCTTACTCTCTGTCAGTAAAGCGGTTGCTCGCTACGAACGCGAGGGGCATTACGGGTCGTTGCGGTCTTTAGCCGCCACCGCTGCCGTGCTCGCCGCGTCCCTCGCCACCGCCGCTGCCGCCGTGTTCACCGCTGCCTTCGCCGCCACCGCTGCCTTCGCCGCCACCGCTGCCATGTTCGCCGCCACCTTCACTGGCGCCGACCTCGGCATGGGGCGTCCAGCCGTCGAAGGGCTGCGTTGATGCGGGGAGAATCACGCCCAGGATCTCACCTGGGGCCAGATCGGTCGGCGTTGTGGGGCCGAGTTCGATGCCGTTGGACAGGTGGACCTCGATGCGTACCCGGGTCAGGGTGGCGTCGGTGGTGTTGGCGACGGAGCCGACAAAGGCGTTGGCGGCCGCGTCGTAGCTCATGATGAGGCGAGCGCCGGCGCGGACCATGTCGAAGGTCTCGTCGAGGGCGAGGGCGTTGCCGCCTTCTTCGCTGCCGGCTGCGCCGCCTTCGCTGCCCTCACTGCCGCTCTCGCTGCCGCCTTCAGCGCCATGCTGCTCGCCACCGGCTTCGCTGCCACCCTCGCCGCTGCCTTCGGTGTTGACAGGGCCGGGGCCGTCACAGGCGAAGGTCTCCGGGTGAATCTCCCAGGCGTCGTAGGCTACGCCGACTGCGGTTGGCTCATCGGCGACGCGCAGCTCGACGGTGGTCTGGGCGCCGGGGGCCAGGTCGCCCACGGGCTGCGGCCCGAGTTCGACAACGGTCGTCGTTCCCTGCTTGAGGTTCAGTTCGATCTGCACGAAGCAGAGGGTCTGGTTGGTCGTATTCTCGACGATGCCTGAGAAGATCCTGGCTGCGGGGTCGTAGGACATGGCGGTTCTGACACCGTTGACGACGCCGTCCCAGCTTTCGTCGAGGGCGAGGATGGGGCTGGAGGGGTCTCCGCTCTCGCCGCTGCCCTCACCGCTGCCGGATTCGCCGCCGCCTTCGCCGCCGCCCTCACTTGCGCCGACCTCGGCATGGGGCGTCCAGCCGTCGAAGGACTGTGTTGACGCCGGGAGAACGACATCCAGGATCTCACCTGGCGCCAGGTCGGTCGGCGTTGTGGGGCCGAGTTCGATGCCGTTGGACAGGTGGACCTCGATGCGTACCCGGGTCAGGGTGGCGTCGGTGGTGTTGGCGACGGAGCCGACAAAGGCGTTGGCGGCCGCGTCGTAGCTCATGATGAGGCGAGCGCCGGCGCGGACCATGTCGAAGGTCTCGTCGAGGGCGAGGGCGTTGCCGCCTTCTTCGCTGCCGGCTGCGCCGCCTTCGCTGTCGCTCTCACCTCCACTCTCAGCGCCGCTGCCGTGTTCGCCGCTGCCTTCTCCGTTGCTTTCTCCGCGGCTGCCGTGTTCGCCCCGGCTTTCGGTGACGTTGCCTGCGCTCTGGCCGGTGTTGCTGCTTCCTGTGCGGTAGCAGCTAACGGCTACCATCATGCTGACTGCCAGAACGACTATGGCCAGCGTGTAGGTAGACTTCCACTTCATTTTGCGGTTGTTCATTTTTTCACCTCGTTTCTCTATGGCTTTTTGAGGGCCTGTCCCTCATACGCTTTCCATGATAGAGGTGAATTGTCCCGGAATTATGTCAGGCCAGGGCAGATCAGAAAATTGGATCGAAGCTTTCCAGGCATGTCCCAGGATGCGGCTTTCAACAGCCGGCGATGGGATCTCAATGGCGCGGCGCGGGCCGGGGACCTACGGGTTGGGGGTGGAAGCGGGTTTTGGACGAGAGATTGTCTGAACTGTGATTTGGGGGATTCAGGGGATTAACTGTGATGGCGGGTGTCTCGCTGACGTGGGAGAGTCGAAACTAGCGTTTACAAGCGTTTACAAGCGTTCGTGAGAGTTTACGAGAGATTGAGGGGGGAATTGGGG
>VXOE01000271.1 GCA_009840225.1 Caldilineaceae bacterium SB0662_bin_25
GAGCTTGCGCCCCAAGGCGCCCTCGCTTCGAAGACTGTTGCGCCCACTACGGTTCTGATTCGAGAGATTGTGCCTGGTAGAGGTCAATGAAGAGGCCCTGGCGCGCAAGAAGCTCCGTGCGGCTGCCCATCTCGACGATGCGGCCGCGGTCGATCACCAGAATTCGGTCTGCGTTGAGGATTGTGGTCAGGCGGTGGGCGACGACGACGGCTGTGCGGCCGGCCCGGGCTCTGTCGATGGCAGCGCGCACTTTTTGCTCTGTGAGGGCATCCAATGCGGAGGTGGCTTCGTCGAGCAGGAGGAGCCTGGGGCGCTGCAGCAGGGCCCGGGCGATGGCAAGGCGCTGGCGTTCCCCTCCAGAGAGCGTCATGCCGTGTTCGCCAACGACCGTTTGGTAGGCGTGGGGCAGTCCGGTTATGAATTCATCGATCTGTGCTTCGCGAGCAGCCTGCCTGCTCCTGCCGGCATCATCGCGCCCCGGATAGAGGATGTTTTCAATTATCGTTGCGTTCCAGAGAAATGTATCCTGGGAGACGAGGCCAATCCGGCTTCGCAACGATTCCAGGGAAAGTTCATTCAGGTCGATGCCATCGATCATGATCGTTCCGGACTGGGGCGTGTAGAAACCCATGATGAGGTCGATGATGGTGGACTTGCCGCCGCCGCTGGGGCCGACGATACCGATGAACTCACCCGGCTCGACGCTGAAGGAGAGTTCCTGTGCGCCGAAGCCGCCGCGGCCGTAGTTGAATGATACGTTTTGGAAAGCGATTGAGGCCCCGACCGGCTGAGAGGTCGTTTCGACATCCTCTATAGGAGGCCCAGGGGCCAGGAGCGTGTCCCCGGACGGTTCACGGGAGAGAGCGAAGAGGTCATCCACTCTTTCGGCGTTGATCCTGGCTTCCTGCAGGTTGACATGGGTGCCCAACAGCGCCTGCAGCACGGAATAGGCGCGGGGCAGGTAGGCGATGAAGGCCACGAGACTGCCAATGGTCAGTCTGCCCTGGATGATCTCGAAGGCGCCGTAACCGAAGACGAGGCCGGCGGCTACCTGGTTGATGGATTCCGGCAGCACAATGCGGATCAGTTCGTGGAAAGAGGCCACTCTTGCCTTGATGTTGCGATGGTCTGTGAGCCACTCGCGCCAGCGGCCTTGTTCGTAGGATTGGGCATTGGAGGCCCTGATGGTGCGCAAACCGGGGAAGACCTCGTGCAGATAGCTCTGGCCGGCTTCCAACAGATCTGACTGGTCGCGGTAGAGGGACTGGGCCCGGCCGCGGGTCTTGCGCGTCAGGAAGTAGGCGAGGGGGAAGGCGAGCAGGGCCAGCAAGGAAAGGCGCCAGTGCAGGGCAGTCATGGCGGCCAGTGTGCCGATAAGAAGTATGGCGTTCATTGCCAGCGGCAGCAGATGTTCGCTGACGTAGACTTCGCCGATTCTGCCGCAGCTGCGAGTCAGCCGATGGACATGCTCTCCACTCGTGAACTGCTCGAGCTCGGCAAGGCGGACGTGCAGCAGGTGGTCGAACAGTTCCTGGCGCAGACGCTGGGCGACACTTTCGCCGATGTAGACGCGCAGGTAGTGGTTGGCGGCGTTGAGGCCTGCGCTGAGCACGGGCGCGATCATCATGCCGGCGAGGAGGAGGCCGATCAGGCGCACGTCGGCTGTGGGTATGGCGGTGTCGATGAGCAGCTTGAAGAGATAGGGTTGAATCAACGCGATCCCCGTGCCGATGAGCGCCAGCGCGACGAGGAGCGATATGCGGGGGATCTGCTTTCTCAGTTCCTCTTTGAGGAGAGTAAAGGAGGAGTTCGGCGTTTCGGTACCTGATTGCAGGCGCATTGGATTCTCCCCGTGCTCAACCTGTGGTGAAGACGGCTAAATCATCGTGGCTGTGTACATACTCGGTGGAGCGGTCTAGACGGATGCAGGCTGCTATGCGACCTGTTCATTTGCCTTCGATAGTAGAGCTGTGGTCAGACAGGGTGGATAGTCGCTGGGCTGTGGCCACCTGTGCGTTTGCGATGCGTTCGTGTGTGTCCATGTCGTCTCCCTGTGAGTGTGTGAGCCTCGTGAATCCCCTGAGAGAGGTGGTTTTGCCCCGTCGAGGAAATTGGTTCGATCTTGACGGTTTACTCGATATCGGTTCATGTGTCGGCGCATTTTCAAATTTTTTTAAAGTGCATTTTTTCTGGAGGCCGCGGCCTTCACTACATGGTGCCCCTAATTATTCATAGGGTATGATACACTCCACGGTCGGCCTTGTGGCTTTGGGCTAGGCATACTGCAGCTGCCGGGGTAGAAAACACTGCGCCTGCTTGCTTGGAGTTCGCAGGCGATTCGGAGCGGCTTAGGCGCTCTACGCATGGTTTTCGACGTGGCTCTACAAGAACTGCTTCAACCAAGAGAGCAATCAACGGGCTTCAAAAGCTGAAAGAGTCCCGGATGCCGACCTATACTCCACCTGTCTGGTACCATTTCCGCATTTACCAGGCGCAGTTGTCCCTGTTCTTGGTTCTCGGCGTTGTTGTTGCCGTCCTTCTCTATCCTTCCAGAGAGACCAGTCAACCATACGCGGTTGAGTATGTTTATTCAAGCTTCGTTTTTGGAGAGATCCTGTTGCCGCCCACCGTCGGCTGGCTCGCCTCCGGCATCATGCTGCGCGATCCTTTCCAGGAGGTGGTTCTGACAACGCCCTACTCGCAGGCGCGGCTGACTCTTGAACGGCTGTCGGTGCTGCTTGTGGCCGCGTGGCTGGCGTGGCTAGTTGTTCTTCTCTTCATCTGGCAACTGGCAGGGCAGCCGCAGATCAATCTGTTGAAGTTGGGTCTGGCGGGTCTGCCGGTGATGTTGTTGTTTGGCGCGACAGGTCTTTGGAGCGGATTGCGCCTGCGCGCCTGGGTCGGCGGCGGTTTCTGCGTAACCCTGCTATGGGGAAGCGGTCTGGTCTTTCGTCACGCCTGGTTGGGCCTTCCTCTGTTCTATCCATTCCTGACCTATTTTGCAGCGGAGCATAGTGAGCATCCGGCCTGGTGGGCCAACCGGCTGATCCTTTGCGTCGTTGCCGGCGTTCTCATTGGCGACGCATGCCGTCTCGTCAACAACGAGGAGTTGTTGCTCACAGCAGGCAGAGAAGACGCATGAAAACGTTCATTGATGTGACCGTTGCGCAGGCTACCCTTTTTGCCCGGCGTCCCGCCTTTGTAATCTACGCGGTTCTGATGTTGGTCCTGACCGGTGTCGTAATCTTCACTGACAACCTGAGCGGCGGAAGCGGTGCGCTGGTCGTCCGCGTCAGCAACAACATTCTATTTTTCCAACTGCCGTTGCTGGCTCTTCTCATCAGCCCGTTGGTTGTTCAGAACAAAGGGCCGCGCAAAGACTGGTTGTGGACAACCCCTCTGGAGCTTCCCCTCCTGGTCCTCAGCCAGTTTGTCGGTGTTGCCGTGGTTCTGTGTATTACGCTCGCCCTCACCGGCTTTCTCGCGCTGGCGTTTCTGACAATTGCGGGAACGGTTCCCGCAGGCAATGTTGTGTCGCTTTACGGTTATTATCTGCTATTGCTTCTCCCAGTCACGCTTGCTGCTGCCGGCGCGGTCATTGCCCTGGCGCTGTTGGCGCGCAACACCTATGTGGTGACGGCGGCCGTTGCTGGCGTCAGTGCGCTCACCTGGCTGGGCCTGTTTATGCCCACGGCTACGTTGCTGACGCCGCTGAACTTCACCTTGCTGACGTTGGACCTGAATTCGGTGGCCGGATTGGGGGCAGAGCGTCCCTTGCTGCTTTCTTTCCTTTTGTTTTATTTGGGCTGTATCCCGCTCATGCTGATCCTGGCCATGGCCGGTCATACGCGGCTGGACCGCAGAAGCGGCTGGTCCCCCAAATGGCGGCGCGGCTTTGCCGGCCTTGCGCTGCTGGCTGTCGTCGCAGCAGGTGGGACCTGGCAATATTACTCCGTCAACGCCGCGCAGCGCCTGGTCCCCCCGCCTGCGGCCGACCAGATCGATTCGTGGGAGGTAGTCAATGTAGAGCAGTCCGTCATACTCAATGGCCGGATTTTGGTGGCTTCCACAAAAATGAGCCTGAAGAACATAACCGGCGCGGTTCATGATTCAGTTGAATTGTCATTGAATCCCGGTTTACTCGTTACGGAGGCAACTGTTGACGGGAAATCGGTTTCCAGCCAACGTGCTGGTGAGTTGATTCGTCTTGAAGACTTACCCTCGCCCGTGCCGGTCAATGAAGGCATTGTATTGGAATTGAGGTACACGGGCATCCCTGTCCTGCTGAGAGAAGATTACACACCAGCCAGAAGCATAACAGGGAACAATCCGGCTTCATTTCGAAAGGAAGTTGTCAGTTTTGTAAGTGAACGTGCGTTACAATGGATGCGCGATAGCGATTGGTTGGCTTGGCCCTTGTCTTCCGGTCCGCACGTCGCCGGAAACGCCCATAAACTCCGAATCTCTTTCAACAACCGGGACGGCCCTTTTCTGACATCGGGGGCAGTCATCGCACAGGACAGTGGAGTCGATATCTACACGTGGGATAAACCCCCGCAGTTCCTGCTGGCCGCAGGCGTGTACAGACACGATTCCTCTGCGGAAGGCGATACCTGGGTAGGCAAGCTGAGTACCGGGCAGACAACAACAACCGCGCGGAAGCTTCTGCGACTGCGCCGCGCCTTGGGCGAGTGGCTCGAGCTCTCTCCCCCCGCGGCGTACCAGGCGGTTGAACTACCATACGTCCAGGACATAGCTACAGGGGGATCACTCCTTGGATTCCCCAATGAGATTGAAAGCAGCTTCTCTCATTCTTCGACGTCTGTGACTGTCTCTGATTCATCCTCCGGAGCTCCACCTGAAGTCACGACTGTGCATACACCGGCAGCTGGTGCTACGTTGAATCTGGCAGTCGAAGTAGGCCGCGCGTGGCTTTCGGATGAGGTTTTCTGGCCCAGGAATGAGCTGACCAGGTCCGGCAACCTGCGAAGCTATGGTGTAACATGTGACCCCCCCGATGACGCTGGAGGCCAGGAATGCGTACGGGAGAGTTTGGGGGGCGTAAATCCGCAGGCGCCAGACGGTCGCTGGAGCGAGGAATCGGAGTCTCAGTCGGACGTAGTGCCTCTCCTGCAGGCTTTCGCGGTTGTCGTTGCTCATGAGCTTGTTCTGACTGTAGCAGGAGAGCAGGCGTTTGTTGAGGAGGAATTCTCTAAGTGGAATGGCATAGTCCTTCTCTACTTGGAAGGCCAGGGCAACACCAATTCGCTCATATCTCCGTACCTTGCGCCGGAACAACTCCCTATAGGCACCTGGACAGGACGCCACAACTGCCAGCTTGCCCATTTCGTCGTTGCGCTCAACGGGTTCAAATCCCAATTGGGACGCGACGCCCTGGCCGGTCTGATCGCCGCGCTGGCGCAAGCACATCCCCCGGGCGGCGACCCCATTACAGAAGAAGCGGTGCGACGGATTCTGCAAGACAGTTTCGGCTATGAGTTGCCTCCCTCCGAAATGGCCTGTACACCTGGGGAAGCGCGAACGCCCGCCCGATGAGTAGGGCTCGTTGACATTAACACTTTTCCTCTTGCCCTGCGTAGGCACGAGGGTGTCCTTGCAAAAATGCGTAAAGTTTCTGCCACTGATAGTCGGCAATTCTCTTTGCAGACATCCTACTATTGTCGCCAATGTGACAGATCTAATGTAAATCCCATTTGAAACCAAGACTTTTCGAGCGGATCAGTCGATGGTATCGCCTCAGTCAAGTCTGCATTTACGCAATACGAAATACGCATTACGTAATACGCAAGATATCAGGTTCTCAAATTGAACGCTCATTAATTGAATGTCAACGAGACCGCCACATAGCATACACATGTCATTTTTGGGACGAGTAGAAATATCGTTGCAGACGAGGAAAACGCGGTATCCGTCTCGCAGCGACTTGAGGATATGGCTGGGTCGCATCCCTTCTTGAATTGGAGGCCAGTAGAAGCAGGAGGCTCTCTGCAAGAAATGACTATAGATCTCCGATCGATGTTCCAGACGTGGGTGAAGGTGTTGACCAAGCCCGGCGTAGACGTCTTCGAAGCCGAGCGCCTGAAACCATCAGCGACTCTGGCCACCGCGCTTGTGTGGATAGTTCTGGCAGGAGCGGTTACCACGCTGTTGGAGTTACTGCACGCGCGGCTTTACCCCTCTTTTTCGATGAACATGTGGCCATTCTCAAGTTTGATGCCATCGGAGTTTCTCGCCGCTTGGAAAGAGATGCCGGCCAGATCTCAGATTCAGATCCTGTCGGGTGTTCTCACCGCGCCAATTGTATTTATCATCTCGGTCGGAATCCAGCACCTGATCGCGTCCCAATTGGGAATGGACCGAATTCGTCTTGAGCCGTCAGGAGAGAAGCGCTTGGGCAGGTTTGGACGCTACGCTTATCTCAATGCAACATTTGGCGCACCTCTCTCTATCATCACCCTGCTATTGGACTTTGTGCCTCTCCTCAACTGCATTGCCTCCCTCATCCTGGCCATCTACCAGTTCGTGCTTGCCTATTTTGCTACGCGAGCGGAATACCGACTGCCCCGCGGTCGAGTGATCTTCGTAATCCTCGTGGGACCGATTTTCGTTGGTGGAGGGTGTGGTTTATTGTCGGGAGTTCTTTACAATTCAGGGATCGGTAGCTGAGTTGCCTCCGCGAATTAGGTGTCGTTAACATTTGGGGCGTCCTGTTCAAAATGAAACAGGAACCGGTCACCTGAGGGCAGAATCCGACCGTTTCTTGTGTGACTCTCGTGACCGGCGACCGCTGTCTGTGTCAACTTCAATGGGTTTTCTTCGCGGCCCTTCGTGGACAGAGAAGGGTGTTCTCTGTGGCACAGCGTGGTTCAAAAAGGGTGTTGCAGTGCCCCTTTGCGACCCTTCGAGCGCAGAAGGGGTTTTACCTGGCGTGCCTCAATAAAGGAAAACGTAAACGAGCCCTAATAGGTGATAGGCCCTTATCAACTACTGCACGCAGATCTGCCACAGGGCCTGTCCTCAATCTGAGCTGGTGTGAACACGATGAACATTACAGTTGACGACCTGACCAAAGTCTACCGCTCGAGGTTTTACCGCACGCACACGGTTGCCCTCGAGCATCTTTCCCTTACCATTGAGATGGGAATGTTCGGCCTGCTTGGACCGAACGGCGCCGGCAAGACAACCCTGATGCGGGTGCTGGCCACTTTGTTACAGCCCACCAGCGGCGCCGCTTATGTAGGCGACTGGAAAGTCGATGATCGCAACCAGAAATGGGAGATCCGCGCACAGCTCGGCTATCTGCCGCAAGAGATCCAGATGTACGACAATCTCTCCGCACGCGAATTCCTGGCCTTTGTGGCTGCCTTGAAGTATGTTCCTGCGGAAGAGCGCGGCCGGCAGATCGGGAAAATGCTGGAGGTGACCGGATTGAGCGACGCGGCGGGCCGCAAGATCAGGGCCTACTCGGGAGGTATGAAGCGGCGGCTGGGCGTAGCGCAGGCGCTTATCGGCAACCCCAAGGTTCTCATCGTTGACGAACCGACCGCCGGCCTGGACCCCCAGGAACGGGTACGCTTCCGTAATCTGCTCGTTGAGTTGGCGCGTGAGCGGCTGGTGCTGTTGTCCTCCCATATCACCGAGGATATCGCCCAGACCTGCTCGCGTCTTGCGGTCCTCGACCATGGGCAGCTGCGCTTTCACGGCGGTATCCAGACGTTGCTGCAAACGACGGCGGGGCGCGTCTGGGAGTTTACGGCGGTGGATCACGCAGTGCAGGAGCGAGAGGATTTGCGGGTGGTTGCCATCACCCACACGGAGCAGGGAACCCAATATCGAGTTCTGGCAGAAGAAAAACCCACTGCGGATGCGGTCCCAGCTTCCCCGACTGTTGAGGACGCCTACCTCTGGCTGATCCAACCGCGCAATACGTGATTCACGCCCGCTTGCCGCTCACACCTGTTTTTGTTCGATCAGCAGTCCCTCGCGTTGACTACACTATGTCCGGCAGTCGCTGCGCTAAGCGAGGAGGTGTTCGGCGACGTGACAGGGCCTGCGTCCTGCAAGCGCTGAACCAGGGATTGCGAGAAGATAGTGAAGAGGAGCGGGAAGGCTGTTGGGGCCAGCTATGGTCTTCAGTGCGTTTGCGATGCGTTCGTGTGTGTCCGTGTCGTCTCCCTGTGAGTGTGTGGGCCCCGTGAATCCCCTGTGAAAGATCGTTTTGCCCCGCTGAAGAAATTGGTTCGATCTTGACGGTATCCTTGATACCGATTCATGTGTCGGCGAAGATTCAAAATTTTTTGAAGGGCATTTTTTTCAGGCTGCGGAGTTCTCGGTGATGCGCGGCTAGCCGCGTCCTGCGCCCCAGGGCGTCCTCGCTTCGGACACTGTCACGCCCTCTACTGTTCTGACTCGATACACACTCTGTTGCCGGCTGCGCAAGATGGAAGTTGGAGCGCTCTGTTGCGCTGGTCTGCGATGTCGCCCCGGCACTCGTCAACCAGGACGGGCGCCTTTTCGATAGCACGCAGATCCATGCAGATCTGTCCCTTCCCGCGCCTGCAAACGCCGCGGCCTCCAAAGCCCCGTTCCCCTGTTTGTCGGGCAACCCCCTCCGCATGGCACCGCCGGGTCGCCCCGAACTCCTAGCCGATCAACGTCAACGCCGCCATGCATGAGCGGTACATCGGCCTGCCCGGCATCGACACCCAGATTAGGCGTCCGGATTCAGGACTTCTGAGCGAATTTGTCTCGATTTGAGATATTTTCGCGACATTTTGCCTTTATTATTGACTGTGCAAGAAAGAGTTGGCCGCGATGAACAGCTCTGCGGTTTCTGGTTTTCAGGGTAACTGCTAAGCCTATGTATCGAGAAAGAGCGAATTTTATATGCTTTTGGATGATGCAGGGCAAGAGACTTGAGCAAACTGGACCGACCGGACCGAGAGCAACCAGAGCAATTAGACCGGGAGAGCCTGATCGGTGTAATCCTTATCTTGCAGCAGCAATTTGGGGCGCAACAGGAGTTGGGCCAGCAATTATGATTTGAGCAACCGTGGGAGGCTGGATCTGAAGAGGACAGCCTCCCACTTCAGTCATTCCAGGAGGGTAAAACCATGTTCAGGAAATTTCTCGTTGTCACACTGGCGCTTCTCACCGCCGCCTGTGTGCCTATCCCGCGTGAGGCGCCGGAGGCGTCCTCACAGATGTCCGAACGATCCGACAACTGTGCCCCTGACCACATGACCTTGCAGGTCGGACAGGGCAGCGGCGATCAAGCAACGGACGAATTGCCAAGACACATCGATATTCTCAGGGTAGAATCCAGTCTGGAGGGCGAAACGCTGACGGCTGTTTTCCACCTGAGAGACATTCCACATGAATTGACAGTGAATCGCGAAGGTGTTCATCACATGCACCAAGACTATGGCTGGAATGTTGACATCGACATACATGGCGTAGTCAGAAACATATCCGCTGACTACTCACTCTTCGATTACACGCTTCGGGTCGAAAACAGCGCAGAAAAGTCTCCCTCGGATCCCCTGCCCACAACCGGCGCCTTCGAAGACGTAATGGGACCGCAACTGTTGGAGTTCGTGCACGATACGGAGGACAATTACCTTACGCACAAGCATCTGAACGGGAACTCCCGTCTTCTCGTCTCCTACAAAGACAACACGCTCACTCTCTCCGGTCAGATTCCCGGTATTACGCGTGAATCAACCCTCCTGTTTTGGGCTTATGATACCTTGGGTGGACAAGACGGCATCGCATGTCAATCCGGTTGATACCGCTCTGTTGCAGTTGCCTCCAGCTATCAATATAGTCGTAAGCGATAACCGAAAAGCCACCGGCGAGCAGGCCGGTGGTTTTTCGATAGCAGGCGGATCCATGTACCTCTGTCTTTATCCGCGCCTGTAAACGCCGCGGTCTGCAGGCCCCTGTCGCCCGGGTTGTCGGGCAACATCCTCTGTCCGGCACCGCCGGGCCGCTCCGCACTGCTGCGAATTTCCACTTGATCAGCGAGAATGGCGCCGCGCTTGAGCGGTACATCGCCCTGCCCTGCATTGGCGCCCGGATCAGGCGCCCGGTTTTGGGGCTGCTGAGTGAATTTGTCTCGATTTGAGATATTTTCGCGACATCTCGCGTGTATTATTGATTGTACAAGAGTGAGTTCCCCCCGACATGACCTGAACGAATCGAGGCAAGCAGAGGCGGTCCTGCCAGATGGAGAGGTGGATAGAGAGTCAGACGCGGGACTTGGAATGGGGATCCTGGCTGCATGGGTCCGTTGTGAGAGTGAGCTGTGAGTCACCTGATTTTGATCGTTGAAGATGACACAACCATCGCCAACTGGTTGAGGGTATTTCTGGAGGAAGAGGGATTTACAGTCGAAGTTGCCAATGACGGCAGGACGGGTCTCAACCTTGCACGCAGTCTTGCTCCTGACCTGATTGTGCTTGATCTGATGCTCCCTCTCCTCGACGGCATGGAACTCTGTCGCATTCTGCGCCGCGAATCGGATGTCCCGATCATCATGCTCACAGCCAGGGCAGGGCTGGCAGACCGTACCCGCGGCCTGGATACCGGCGCCGACGACTATGTCGTCAAACCCTTCGATCCCGAGGAGGTTGTCGCACGCGCCAAAGCGGTCTTGCGCCGCGTCCACGACAAGGTTCAGCAGCGGTTGAGCCACGGCCGCATCACGATCGATGAAACAACGCGCCGCGTCACGGTTGACGAAAAGCCGGTCAATCTGAGCCGGACACTGTACCTCCTGCTCGCGACTTTCATGCGTCATCCGAACCAGGTACTCACACGGGACCAGCTGATCGCCCTCGCCTTCGATGACGATTTCGATGCCTATGATCGGTCCATTGACAACTATATCTTTCGCCTCCGCAAACAGATTGCCGCAGATGGGTTCCAGCCAATACAGACCGTCTATGGGTCCGGCTACCGACTTGTAACCAAGGATGAGTGATGTCGTTATACTGGCGTTTCCTGGGGGCCTTTGTCCTGTTGATACTCTTTTCCGTTTCGCTTAGTGTCGGAATCGGATACTATGCGACGCTGGACCGATTGGACACCTATGGCGGCGAGCTCAGCAGCAAGGCGGCTAATCTTGTCGCCCGGAAACTGGGCCAATCCTATACTTACTCAGAAGGCTGGGAAACGTTGGTCGTCACAGTGTCCGATGCAAGCCTGGGGAGTCTCATCGGTTCAAGGCGGGAAAACGAGCAACGCAACGAAGACAATGTGCAAGAGGAGCACTATGTACTGTTCCATAAAAGGGTAAACGGAGATGAGATACTTGTATTCGTCGACGTTGGCGATGAATATGCCCTGTACGACGACCTCTCCGACTTGCTTCAAGACCGAGTCGCATCCGAACTGAATGAACAGATCGTTAATGAGCAAGTTGTCAATGTATCCGGCGACAGCGCTCGCCGGTCGGTGGGGTATGCCATCCTGGACTTCTATCAGGAGTTCGGCGCAACCGAATCACGCAACTTTGTCCAGGACCTGCTCTACACCACCGTCATGGGCGGCCTGTTGACCGTCGCCATTGCCCTCCTGCTCGCGGCTTGGCTCTCCAAACGCATTTCCACCCCTGTTACCGCCCTGACCCAAGCCTTCCGCACCGTTGCGCAACGCGGCGACACCGCCTTGTTGCCGGTTACCTCCTCTGACGAGCTGGGGCAGATGAGCAGCGCTTTCAACACGATGACGACCGCCCTGCAGACGCAACGCGACCTGCGCAACCGTCTGCTCAACGATGTTTCCCACGAGCTGAGCACGCCCCTGAGCATCATCCGTCTGGAAGCCCACGCGCTGCGCAAGGGCCTGCAGTCCCCGTCACAGGCCGCCGACCGGATTGTTCAGGAGGTCGATATGCTGGGCAACCTCGTGCAAGATCTGGGCTGGCTGGCCGAAACCGAGTCAGACGAGCTGCAGCTCACCGTTGAGCCCTGCTCCATCGAGCAGCTTCTCACCGCGGAACTGGCGCGCTGGCAGCAACAGGCGGAGATGGACCGTATCACGCTCTCGCTGCAGCTGCCCCCCGACCCGCCGGACTTCAATCTGGACCCGATGCGCATGAGCCAGGCGCTCGGCAACGTGATAGACAACGCCCTCCGCCATACGCAGGCCGGTGGACAGGTTGAGGTTGCCGCAACTATCGAAGCGGGGCGGCAGTTCACGATTACGGTTACCGACGACGGCGCGGGGATTAGCTCCGCCGATCTGCCCCACGTTGTGGACCGTTTCTACCGCGCCGACCGGTCTCGCAGCCGCCGTACGGGGGGCGCAGGCCTGGGGCTGGCCATCACGCGCGCAGTCGTCGAAGCGCACGGGGGCACGGTTTCCGTTTCCAGCGACGGCCTTGGCCGCGGCACAACCGTGCGCATCGCTCTCCCACTGCAGGAGTAAGGAGACAAATCATGTTCAAAGGAATTACGCTCGCCGGGCTCGTTCTTCTTGCCGCGGCCTGCACAGTTGCACCGGCTGCACCTTCCGTTGCGACAAGATCGATGCAGGAGTCAAGACTGCTGGCTGTGCTGGAACCGGAGCAAGGGTCAACACCGCTGGCCGTGTCCGGAGCGGCGCAGGGGCAGGCAGCGCTGACCGTGTCCGCAGAGCCGGCTGACTGTCCCGGCGGCTATCTCAGGATGCTGCCCGGGCAGAGTGCATTCGACCCCACTGCAGAGGACATACCGGCTTATATCGACATTGTCGGCGCGGCGTCCAGCCTGGATGGTGAAACTCTGACGGCAGTCTTCTCTCTGCGGGAGATCCCCGAGGAGATGGCGTTCAACCGCGCAGGTGTCAAGGATCTTCACTCCGAGTATATGTGGACGGTTGAAATCTTCGTGGAGAACAGCGAGGCGTCGGAGTCTGAACAGATCGAATACATGCTGGGCGCGGTTTACTCCGCCAGAAGGGTTTTAGCGGACACGCCGGCGGCAACGCGGCCTTTCCAGGAGGCTGTGCGCAGCACCTTGTGGAAGGCCAAACATGATCACGAACAGGACGTGACTTTCCTGATAAACGTACCCGTCCATGTCCGCATGCTCGTCTCTCACGAAGAGGACACGCTCACACTTATCAGCGAGGTTCCGGGCATCACAGCCGAGTCGACCCTCCTGTTTTCGACGTATGACATTCTGCTCGGTCAGGACGGCGTCTCCTGCCTTCCCGGTTGATTCGGCCCGCCCGGCCTGCGTCCATGCGTCGCAGAGGGCGGCCGGGTTCGACGAAGCCCGAATGCCGTTTTCATTTTCCAGGGGGAATTCACCATGTTCAGAAATCTTGTGGGCGCCGGACTCGCACTTCTTACTGCCGCCTGTGTACCCATACCGGCAGAGCTGCCGGCTGCATCGGAACTATCGCGTCCGGTGGACGGCTCCGCAGCTATTTCAGAGCAGGATGAAGTCAAAGATGTCTCTCACGACCTGGTTGCGCACATTGATATTCGCGGCGTCACGACGGCGCTGGACGGGGATACCTTGACCGTCACCTTTCAACTCAGGGATCTGCCGGAGACGTTGACATTCAACAGAACGGGCGTGCCCAATCATGCCCTGGAGTACAACTGGGAGGTGTCGATCGACGTCGACAACGACCCGGTAACAGGCAGCGCCGGGTTCGATTACATGCTGTCCGCCGGCTATTTCGTGCCTCCCCTCGCGAAAGACAGCGATACGGTGGCAGAGATAACCCAACCGGGCTTCGTCAAAGCCAGCCTTTGGGGGCTGAACCGGCGGGGGTACAGGGTTCCGGCAGAGGCAGACATCGCGATCGCGGTGTCTGCCGAGGAGAACACGATAATGCTCTCCGGCGATATTCCCGGAATCACGGAAGCGTCGCGGCTTAAGCTTCGGGCGTATGATTTCTTCGCCGGCTCTGTGGAGATGAGCGGTCATGGCCCGTCGATCACGGGCCTGGCCGCCAGCCAGTGCATACCTGACCAGCCCATTATCACCCCCAGTCAGACCGTGCTGGACGCCGCCGGCGACGTGCCGGCCGCGCATGTCGACGTTATCGAGATCAACAGCTCTCTTTCCGAAGAGCTCCTGACCGTCGTGTTCCGGCTCAGAGACGTTCCGGAGACGTTAATCTTCAACAGAACTAGAGTGCCGGAACATGCGATGGAGTACAACTGGGAGGTGTCGATCGACGTGGACAACGACCGCGCAACAGGCTTTGAGGGATTCGACTACCTTCTGACTGCCTTTCATTCTGTTTACCCAAGGGCCGGCGGCACCAATACGACTGCATCCATAACAACCTGGGGGATGGTACAAACCCATACCTGGGAACTGGATGGATGGGATGCAATGACAATCGAACAGGGCCGTCTCGAAGTATCTGCTGAAGAGAACACGATAACGCTTTCCGGGAATGTTCCGGGCATCACAGCGAAGTCACGGCTTGCGTTCGGGGCTTTCGATTTCCTGGGAGGTGCGGAGGAGGTTGGATGTTTTCTTCCGTATAGCATGGGTCAACCGCAGGTCATGCAATGTACGCCATATAACGCCCCAGTCAGGGCGGGGAATGCCGTAGCCGATGACGTGTCCGATGTACCTGCCGCGCATATAGATATCACGGCGGTCGATACCTTCCTTTCAGGGGAGACGCTGACGGCTGTTTTCCATCTCAGAGACGTTCCGGAGGCCTTGACGTTCGACAGGGCAGGCGTACCGGATGATGAGCTTGAGTACAGCTGGAAGGTGTTTGTCGATGCGGACAATGACCCGGAGACCGGTTTTGGCGGGATTGACTATACGCTTTCCGCCGTGCACAAAGTGTCCGCCTTATCCGGCGGAAGCGGCACAACCGCGCCTATAGCGGCAGGGAGAAATGTAGAGGTCAGCACACGAAAATTGACGCCGAGAGAAGGCTTTGCCTTTTTCGAAGATGCCCGCATCGAAGTATCTGCCGAGGACAACACGCTCACGCTTTCCGGGGAGATTCCCGGCATCACGACGGTGTCACCGCTCGCGTTCGAGGCTTACGACTATTCAGGAGGTACGGAGAAGGTGGGATGTCTGTCTCTCGTGCCTGTTGTCATACATGAAGGTGTGATGTGCGATTCTGACAATGCCATGATTGCACCTGGGCAGACAGTGCTCGATAGCATCACCGACATGCTGCCATCCTATATGGACATCACCAGAGTCAGCACAGTTCTGGACGGCGAGACGCTTGCCGTTGTCTTCCATCTCAGGGATCTTCCAGAAACGCTGGAGTTCAACAGAGAGGGTGTCCGGGCAGATATGTTGGAGTACGGTTGGTCTGTGTCAATCGACGTGGACAACGACCGCGAAACCGGTGATTTTCGGGGCGAGGACTACGCCATGTCCGCCGGTCGCTTTGCACATCCTTCGTCCAGTGACGCGGGTGTTCACCTGCCTGTTGAAGAAGCTGTGCAGGCCAACTCCTGGCAGATGGATGGAACAGGCAGCGCATATCTGAGTGAAATCAGCTTGGAGGTATCGTCTGAAGAGAACACAATTACGCTTGTTGGAGATATACCCGGCATTACGTCACAGTCGCGGCTTGTCTTCGAGGCCTATGATTTTCTGAACGGTTCGGAGCAGGTGACTTGCCAGGTTTCTGTTGTTCTCAGGTGAAGGCGAGTTCCGACATAGGAGCCATTATTACGACCGGATTGGAACCGTCAATCTTGGACTGACCGTTGATGCATAGGGGAAGAGAGGCATTTCAGAAGCGGATCGCGAACACGAAATCGACCCGGGCCGGCAGGCGTGTGTCCGGTGCTCTCTCATTGCTCCGAGCGCCTTTCGGCTTAAGAAGCCTCTGGTGCCGGGGTTGGGAACCCTACATATCCTGGGAGAACGAACAATGAAGATCAAGAACTACGCCCGATTCCTTGTGGTACTCCTGTTGATGCCTTCCGGCGCCCACTTGGACGTCTCTCACGAGGAGAACACGCTTACGCTTATCGGCCGGGTTCCAGGCATCACTGACGAATCGACCATCGCGTTCTCGACCTTCGATATCCTGCTCGGACAAGATGGCGTCTCATGCGAACCAAGTTGATGTCAGACATTGCGCCAACCTTTCTTGCGATACGGAGTACCAGACCTCATCCAAACTGGCATGGAGACCTGTTTAAGTTCAAGAAAGTTCTGGTTGCAGATTTGAGGTGTCGGAAGATACGGAGGCGGCGGTGCCGGTCTGGGATGACATCGCGCGGTGGGACGACGGCTCTGGCCGTCTCACGGCACAGCGCTCGAAAGCCGATACCACCCCGCGCGCGATCTATCTGACGCCGGTTGCGAGGGCGCACCTCGATGCGAACCGGTCGGATGGTGCGGTCGGGCCGGCTTGGCTGTCAATATTCTTCTCTGATCGGGACGGATGCTGACGCGTAGTGCGGTAGTCAGACCACTTCTTCCGGGTCAAACAGGCGGCGGTATTCGGCGATGGCGTAACGGTCGGTCATGCCGGCGATGTGATCGCAGACGACGCGGTGGAGATCTCTGCCGGTCTCGGTAATGACTGCCAGCGTCTGCGGCGGCAGCAGCGCCGACTCGTCGATAAAGGAGGAGAAGAGGGAACGGACGATCAGATCGGCCTTGGCGGATGAACAATAGCCAGAATCATTGGCAAATGCCATAAAAGGTCGGCGCATAGCGCCCAACACACCTCCAGACTCGCCAAGCGTCGGAATCAGGCATTTCGAACTGATCCGGCGCTTTTGTCTGTTTCACCCCAATTAGAGCAAGTTTTCCCGCACAGGAGGCCCGTAGAGCGCCTGAAATCGCTTGAGGGTACCTGAGATACCTTGCAATTCGTAGCGTACGGCCTGCCTTGTTGACAGGGACTAAACCCAGGTCTTAGCGGCCGTCATTGACGAGGGATATATGTCAACTCTGCGGACGCACCTCGAACAGCGTATCCCCCGCCCTGCAACCCTGCCCGGAAACCGATATGCTGCCGGCAGAGGTTGCACACCGGGATCCGTCGGAGCAGCTCTTCTGTCATGTGATACCAAATCAGCCACCTTTTGCTCAGAGGAAGAGGAAAGAACCCTACCCGGTCCATACCTGATCTCTGTCTGATCTGGTTTTCCTGTATCCCATTCTGTCCGTAACGGTGTGGTCACGGGCCGGAAGCGCCAGCGGGCGTGTCGGTATGACCCGCCGCATGGCAGCTATCTGTGCGCCAACACATGAGATCATATCGACATATGAAGTGGGGCCTCAGGACCTCCCCATGCTCTCAACTAAACGAATCGAACGATGCGGACATACCACAACCCTGTATATCATGCGCGGCATGGACCCGGAGCCATTCGACATGAACTGCCTCCACCCGAACTTCAACTCAAACCGGGGGCTGTTACGCTGCCGATGGTGGTTGCAAACCAGGGTCCGTCAGCACAGTTCTTCTGCCTTCCCGCCTTATCCTTTCAATCCATATACAGCTTAGTCCGGACGAAATCTTGCATTATGGTAACTATAACGTTACCATACCGACATGATCGAGATCAGAGAATACATAGACAACCGCGGCCGCAGTCCATTCGGTCGTTGGTTCGACGGTCTCGACGCCGGGGCAGCGGCCAGAGTGAGGACATCCCTCGCTCGCATGGAGGCTGGCAACCTGTCTAACGTCAGAGGCGTTGGCAGCGGGGTGTCAGAGTGCCGCATAAACGTTGGTCCAGGCTACAGAGTCTATTTCGGCAGAGATGGGGACACATTGATAATCCTGCTCGGTGGTGGCACAAAAGCCCGCCAGCAGAGGGATATTGAAGGCGCTCGGGAACTCTGGCAGGAGTACAGGCGCCGCAAGCAGCAAGAGGAGTGAAAGATGCCGCTCACCCGTGACTTCAAGGAGACCGTGCAGGTCCGCGCCGCACGCGACCCGGCATTTCGAGAAGGGTTGCTGAAGGAAGGCGTCGAGTGCCTGCTTGCAGGAGACGTGGATACGGGCAAGATCGTGCTGCGTGATTACATCAACGCCACCATCGGGTTCGAAGAACTGGGTTCCCTCACGAACAAGCCACCCAAGAGTCTGATGCGCATGTTCGGGCCGTCCGGCAATCCCCACGCCCGCAACCTGTTCGAGGTCATCAGCTGCATCCAGCAGCATGAGGGCGTGCAGCTCGAAGTGAAGGCTGTTCGTTAGTCGGCATGGCCCAGCTGAATTGAGGGTCCGGCAGAAGTGGGCGAGTTTGAGGGGCACGGCCGGAGGCTGGAGGCTCGTTGACAACAGGCCACGAATGCCCGAGTTTCAGGTCGGGTCTGGTTGCGCTGTCCCTATTGGCAATCAGGCCGCTTTCTACGGCCCAATGCTAACATATTACCCGGAGGCTGTCTCAGAAGTCGGACTGAGAGCGTGCGACAATTTCGTCTGAGGGTAAGGCGGGTTTAGGATGAGGCGAACCTAAGATGTAGGAGGAGCGCAGATGCCTTTTCGGGAGATGAGTAGAGAGCAGATGTGGATGCTGCCACCGACGCTTGACGAGCTGTTGCCGCCGGATCATCGAGCAAGGTTTGTGGCCGAGTTCGTCGATGCCCTGGACAGGGAAGGCTGGGCCGAGCTTGGTGTGGAGATGGGAGGGGAGCCTCTAGGTGCGCCTGCCTACCATCCCAGAGCGCTCCTGTGCGTGTGGCTTTACGGATTCATGACGGGCGTGCGTTCATGCCGCAAGCTGGAGACGGCCTGTCGTGACCAGATACCGTACCTGTGGTTGACCGGATGGCAGTACCCCGACCACAACACGCTGTGGCGGTTCTATAGGAAGCACCGTTCAGATATGAGGAAGCTGTTCGAGCGCACGGTGCGCACGGCGGTGACGATGGGATTGTTGGACCTGGCCGTGCAGGCGGTCGATGGTACAAAGATGGTCGCCAACGCCTCCAAGGACAGGGTCTATGACGCCGAAGAGTTGCGTGCCTTGCTGAGTCGGTTGGACAAGACTATATCCGAGCTTGAGGCCCAGAACGAAGCGGGAGAAGATGAGCCTGCCGTCAATCTGCCAGAAGAGTTGGCCGACAAGAAAGTCCTCAAAGAGCAGGTCAGGCAGGCGATGGACGACCTTGCGGGTCGCGGCCGCCAGAAGTGCATCAACCTGACTGATAGAGACGCCCGATTGATGAAGAGCAGCCAGGGTATCGTGACTGGCTACAACGCTCAGGCCATGGTGTCGCCGTTGGAACCGAGTGTCGGTGCGAACGGGATGTTAGTCACGGCGGCTGATGTGGTGGATGAACCGAATGACTCTGCCCAGCTGGTCCCGATGCTGGAGCAGTCCGAGGAGACTACCGGGGCAAGGGCCCAGGTGACGTTGGCGGACGCCGGCTATCACTCCGGGTCTGCGCTGGACGAATGCGCCCGCAGGGACCGCAAGCTCGTGATGCCTGAGTCGTCGCGGCGACGTGCCCAGCATCACCCCTATCACAAGGACCGCTTCATCTACGACCAGTGCAACGACAGCTACCTCTGCCCACACGGTCAGACGCTGACTCCCGTCGGCAGCATACGCAGTCCCAACGGGACACCGAGGCGCGTGTACCGGGCCTCCGCTGCCACTTGCCAGGCCTGTCCAGCCTTCGGGGTATGCACCAACGACCTGTTGAATGGACGAGCGCTGACGATAGGACCTCACGACGCAGTGTTGCGCCGCCATCGCACCTGGATGTCCACCCGCGAGGCACAGGAGATATCCAAACGCAGGAAGCAGTTAATCGAACCGGTCTTCGGTATCATCAAGGAGCAACAGGGGGCGCGTCGATTCTTGCTGCGCGGCCTCGTCAATGTAGCAGCCGAGTGGATCCTGTTGGCGACCGCGTTCAACCTGAGGACCCTTTGGCGCATATGGCGCTCAGGCGCTGTTGGCTTCCTGCCCTGCAGCCCGGCATCTCAACCCATTCCCTGAGTGTAGCGCCTGGCAGCGTCAATACTGCCTCTTCAACAGTTGGCATGGCTCAGCTTATGCAACCAGCCCTCTTCGGAAGCTGGCGTGCCGGAACTTACCAACGCCTACCCAACTTGCTCTTCTGAGACAGCCTACCCGGACCAGTTTTTGGGAGGCAGGTCAGGGAACCGTTTGCATCCAGAACTTATCGCAGACCTGAGAATTCAAGGCATTATCGAATGGGAGAAGAAGAAATGAAGATCCCCAAAAAACTCAGATGGGTCTCAACAGGAGAGACATTAGGGGAAGGGGGGCAAGGACAAGTCTATCTTGTTACGAACAAGCACGAATCCTCCGGCAAAAAATACGCAATGAAGAGGCTGAAAAACGTTGATTCTGAGAAAGCCAGGTCAAGATTCAGCCGGGAGGTTGAGGCAATAAAGGAGATCGAACATCGTGCCATTGTTCGCATAATTGACCATTCCCACACGGATGATGATTTCCAGTTCTATGTGATGGAGTACTTTGAAGGCACACGAACTCTCAGCCAGATTATCTTTGCCCAGGCTAACCCTTATCATGGAGATGTCCATCTGTGCCTTGAACTGTTTGAGGAGATCGTTTCGGCACTCTGGGCATGTGAACATTCTTCAATTCCCCTTGTGCATCGGGACATCAGCCCTAACAACATCCTTGTTCTAACCGACGGCAGTATCCGATTGATCGATTTTGGGATTTGTCAGATTGAAAACGGAAAGACTGTCACTCTCACCGGCGAGAGTTTTGGCACTCGCAAATATGCTGCGCCAGAGTGTGAATCTGGGAGCAATTCTACTATCAGCATTCGTTCCGATATCTATTCAGCCGCTAAAGTTCTCTGGTCAGCAATCACCTCAAGAGATGCGTTCGCACGCGAAGAACCTGTATTCCGAAATCTTTCGATGAAAAAGATGTTTCCCGCTAATCCAGAAACGTGGCCCTTGGCCCTCATATTCGAAAAAACTATCCGCAAGAAACCCGAAGACAGGTTTTCAGGAACCGATGAGGCTCTCGACTTGGTGCAGGAACTAAGCGCTTTCTTCCAACGGGGACACTCTTCTATTGAGGACATAATCCATCGTTGCCCTGCATGTGGGTGGAAGAACCATAGAGAAATCTCAGAAAGCGAAAGAAGGCTCCGACCTAACCACCTACGTTACACCGACCATTTCATCTGTAACCTGTGCGGACTAGAGTACAACCGGAACCTCACAAGCGTTCAAGAACAAGACGAGCGGCGAGAACACTTTGGCTGAGCAACCCGTCTCGAATCAAACGCCCAACCGCGTTTTGAGCGTCTGGCCAGGCGCACAGTCGAAGAGGCCTGGCTGGCGGGTGATGCGCTGCTCCGGATCAAAGAGCAGCTGCCGCATGGGGCATGGATACCGGCGCTGAAAGAACGCGATATAGCTCCCGGGTTGCCTCCGATGACGGTTTTGGAGAACCTGCATTTGGTCAAAGATACGGGTATGACGCATGCGGGAGCCTGGCTGCTGGCCGACGACATCACACGCTTCACCCTCCAAGCCGGCGTGACTTGCGCCGTCTTCCGGGGCAGCACCAAAGCGCACATCCTCGATCGCAAGGCGTTTCACGGAAATCTCTACGCCATTTACCAGGAGGTCATGACCTACTTTCAGGCCAAACTGAACTCAGCCCTCATTCCCCACGCGCAAGGAAGATACGAGCGGCTGGAGCTGCCCGAGAGCGCATTGAGAGAGGCCGTGGTCAACGCCATCGCTCACCGTGACTATCGCAGCACCGCCAACGTGCAGGTTTACATCTTCTAGGACCGGGTGGAGATCGTGACGCCTGGCGGACTTCCCGCCGGAATGCGAGAGGAGGACTTGGGCAGCAGGAGCGTCCCTCGGAACCCGTTGCTCTTCAATCTGCTCTACCGTATGAAGTTGGTCGAGCAGATCGGCAGCGGCGTCCGCCGAATTCACGACGCCTGTCTGGAGCACGGCGTTGCGGAGCCGGTCATTCAGGTCGGGTCTCCACAGATTGGGTGACAGTGACCTTCCCGCGTCGCGAAGTGGCCGTTGCCCCACATGTAACCCCGCATGAAGCCCCACATGTGCCCCTCATCTGGCAGCAGCGGGTACTGCCCTGCTCGCCCAAAACATCCAAGAGAAAGACATCCAAACCAGTACTTACAGCATCTACGCCGAGCGCTATGGGCCGGAGGGCCGGCGGCGGGCTGCCCAGGCGCAAGCGCGGCCGGCGTTTCAAAATGCTATAGTGCAGGGGGAGCCATTGGATAAGAAAAGAGGCGCCGGATCCGGTGCCTCTTTTGACAGGTTGTTTTGAAACTGACCTATGCAGGTTTCTGTCTGACTACTTCTCCCAACCAGGTGCATAGATTCGAGAAATGAAAGGAATTTGTATTGAACATACCCATGATTTTTTCGTAGGCAGCGATACTGTCGCAATCAATGTAATAGCCATTAGATCTTAAGAAACCGTCGCAAACACCAAATGCAGTTCTCTTATTGCCATCGATGAATGGATGATTACCCCCCAGACTCTCCATTAGAGCTGCGGCTTCTTCTATTATGCTGTTGTAGTACCCGGATTGAGGACGGAAGATTGCTGACTCTAACGCCCCCCTGTCACGGAGGCCGAAGCTGCCTCCGTATTCCGCTATGAGGAAATCATGAGTTGCTATGGCATCCTCGACGGTTGGATATACACGACTCACTCAGCAAGCAGCTTATAGAGTTGGTGGTTTTGCTTGACACTTTCTCGGACATGGCGCATGAACGCACTGTCGTGATCGCGAGATGTTTCAGACTGCCCATCCGGGTCTTTCTGAACGTCCCTGGAAAGTGCGGCAGGCCCAGTGCTATTTTGCCTGACATGCGAATCTGTATGATTTTGCTTTTTCGACGATGGGGAAAGGGTCATTGTCACTATCTCCTTTCTGAACCTGGCTTTCTTCATTTTGACCCTGCATCGAATTGCACACGTACAAAATACTTTGTGCGGGCATGCTTGTCAAGGGTCGCAACATCAAACTCATTATGGGCGAGCAGATAATCGCGCTTTGGCAGGAAGCAGAGGAGCACCTGCGGACCTTCGGGGAGTTGACCAGACGCACAGTTGAGGCGGCATGGCTGGCAGGAGACGCGCTGCTCCGGATCAAAGAGCAGTTGCCACGTTGTGGTCGTCGCGTCTTGGTGCTGGAACTTGCGGGATGGTAAGCTGAGTAAGCGAGCGATAATCAACCTTATCACTCATTTGGATAAAGCCCATTTTTGGCCCTCTTTCCCACTAATTTCGGAGGACACCATGCAAGCAGCTGTCGATGATTCCGTAAGCGCGCTGGTGTCCCTGCAGCACGCGCCGGCTGGAGTGCTTATTGATGTCGAAGGCGACAGCGCGTCACAGGACCGCGTGCAGGCGGCCTTCGAGGCGATGGCGCCCAACACGCGCCGCGCCTACGGCAGCGCGCTCAGAACCTGGGGGCAATGGGCCGCGGCGCAGCAGGTCTCCGGACTGTGCCCCGCGCCGCCGGAGCTGCGCCGCTATCTCCTGGAAAGGGCGTCGGAAGGCGCCGGCGTCTCATCGCTGACCGTATTCGTTTCGGCCCTGCGCAAGCTGCAGGCCTTGGCGGTTGTGGAGCAGACCGCGCGCGACCAGCTGGTGGTGGACACCATGAGCGGCCTGGCGCGCCAGGCTGCAGCGCCGCGGCAGGTGAGCGCGCTCACGGTGGGCGCGCTGGCCGCCATTTATGAGACCGCCTGTTTCCCCCGCGTCGGCCGCGGCGGCGTTCTCGAGGGACCCGAAACTGCGCTGCGCCGGGGGCTGGTCGACATCGCGCTGTGCTGGGTGATGTCGGACGCAGGCCTGCGGCGCTCGGAGGCCGCGGCGCTTACCTGGGATGACATCGCACGCTGGGACAACGGCTCCGGCCGTCTCACGGTGCGGCGCTCGAAGACCGACGCCGGCCCGCGCACGGTCTATCTGACACCGATTGCGATGGCGCATCTGGAGGCGATACGGCCGGAGGATGCGGACGGGTCTGAGCCGGTCTTCGGCCTGTCGGTGGCCTCGATCTCGCGTCGCGTCAAGGCCGCGGCCAGGGCGGCCGGCCTGGGGGCCGGTTTTTCCGGGCATTCCGGGCGCGTCGGCATGGCGCGGCGCATGGCCAGGGCCGGCGCGCCCACGCATGAGATCATGGCGCAGGGCCGCTGGCGCAGCGCCGGCATGGTCGCCGACTACACACGTGCTGAAAACGCCGAGCGCGCCGCGAAGTGGTTAGGGTAAGGGAATCCAAAAGAGTGGGAATTACCAACTTAACTTCACAGAATCGGGCCGGGGGATTCTTAATTTTCCCCTTTCAGTGCAGCAGCCACGCATATTGCGATCGCAACGTATATCGCGACATACAGTATGCCTAGCCAACCATTGGCTGATTCGTCGGGCAAGCTCAGGAGTTCAGGCATAAAGTAGTCTATGACAAGTGTCAAGACAACTATAGCGATTAAAGAGTAGATGGTAAGTCGTTTTATGATGCGTGTTTGGAAAGGCCAGATCGACTTCTTTCTACTGGAAACACTTGGGTCCAGGGCTTTTGTATAGTTCACTCTCCATCCCAAGCTGTTTCTCAATTGTGGGTCGGGTTCTCTGCAGTGGGGGCAATTTCGCAGCCTGATCGGAATCTTTTTCCCGCACGCTTTACAGTTGGAAAACCTGTCAGTACCGATTAGTAAACCGTCGCTGCCTTCCATCCTGGCCTCTCTTTCTGTCAGACTGACCTTTGGAGGCACGCCCAGACGCGCCCGCGATTACGCATAGGCCCACTGGCTCAGGCTCCACGCACATTACGGTACAAAATCCGTATATTCCAGGGATAATCGTGAACCAATTATTGACATTTTCGCTGTGAACTCAAGTCAGTAGTTCCCAAAAACATTGAAGCGAAACTCGAAGCGGCCTATGCCGGCTCGAGCGATTCTCACACATAGGCAACAGCCGGTGGCATAACGCTGACCGCTCACGACAGGGGCCGGCACTGGCTGTTGTCCCGAAGCGAGAGAAAGGAGAAAACTGAATGGGTATCTTCAAGAGAGGCCGGCCCAGCCGCCAGGAGCCGCCCGATAAGCCTGGGATCTATTTCTTTCGTAACAAACGTACCAAGAAAGTGGACTACGTTGGCGAAACCAAGAATCTCAAGCGTCGGAAGAAACAGTATCTTGCTTCCCAAAAACTCGACCTGGAAGTTCACTGGTTTGAATTCAAAAAGGCGGACGGCAGGAGTACCTCACGAACACGCCGACAGCACGAGAGAGCTAAGATCGAGCGTCACAAGCCCCATCTGAATCAGCGGCGTGGCGGCGGGGGACGAATGGCCCGATAATCCTTTTGTCATGGAACTATTCGATCTCAGCCCTCCGCATCAACTCCGCAATTCCAGGCCGCCTCGTCAACGGTCTCGAACTCCTCGAACGCAGCTTTCATCCCGCCCGCATCAGCCTGGGTCCGGCTCCCTATCAGCTGGTCAAATGAATTGCCCAAGGTATCCGCCCGGCCTGAACCTTCTGCCAGACCGGATCCTTTACGCAGCAGCCTGCGCGCGGCCTGGCTCAGAGAGAGCCCCTCCCGATTTGTCAGGCGGCGCAGGCTGGCGCTCAGTTCGTCGTCAAATCGACCGTGATCTGGTTCAAGGGTGTCACCTCCTCTGATGCAAAGTTAAGTCTTTGCGCATCATTCTATGCTGCACCCTCAACTCGTCAAGCATGACACACGCCGGCTCCACCAGGTGACGGTCCTGGTGGCTGGCCACCAAAGGGGGCACTGTGCTACTGCCGATAATCCCCGTTTTGAAGCGCTTGCTGTCGCGCTTCTTCCAAGGTGGATTGGATTTCGGAAACGTCGATCTCGGTTTCGGGCGTCTCCAGTTTTGCGAACAACCAGTCAAAGACCGATCCGAAACCAGCCTGCATAGTTATGGGCAGAGCAGAAAAGAGAGGCGGCAGTACCTCGTCGGCCCCACGCACTATTTCCTCCCCCTTACGCGCGGCCTCTGGCAGCAATGTCCGATCTACGTCGCGATGCAATGGAGCCCATCCCCCGTTTGTGGGGTCCTCGCCGATTCGGGCCATTTTCATCGCTTGCGCTTCGGCCGACGCCATGTAACCGACAAACGCGCTTGCCTGGGTATGATACGCCGCCCCCGCCGGGATTACGTAGCCGAATACTGAAGTGACCTCTCCTGCCGGTAGATTTGGGTTTATCTGTGGAAACTGGAAGAAATCGAGTTCAGAGGCGAATTCAGGAGGCAGCTCGCCCGCGATAAAATGGTGGGCAAGCGCCATCACAGCCTTCTTTTCCGTAAGCGGTTCATTCACATCCCCGCGAATCAGTGCGTTCATACTCCCTATCGCAGAAGTCAGGCTCGGCGATTCAATAAAGTATCCCCGTCGAAAAAGAGAAATCCAGGTTTCCCAGACGGCGGCTAACCGTTCATCTTTGTAGCTCTCCTTCCCCTGTATCAACTGCCTATGAAACGAAGGTCCATTCAAGCGTATATTGAGGTAGCTGAACCACAGATAGTTGACTCGGCGGTCCTGCCCGGACACAGAGAGAGGCGTCTCTCCGTTCGCCAACAGCGTGTCGCAAATGTAGCCAAATTCCTCCCAAGTCGTGGGCAGAACCAGGCCATAGCGCTCGAAAACCTCTTTGTTGTAGTAGATGCCTGCCCAAGAAAATCCGACAGGAATGAATCGCGAAGTACCATCGACACGGCCGACTTCCCTGAACTGCCTTCCATATGCTTCAGCAAGGTCGTGCTCCGCCCAAATGTCGGAGACATCGAACAACAGATTCTGCTGGGCAACGTCGTACAGTTCATGGCTTTCCAGCCACATAACTACCTCGGGAGGCGGGGATTCCGACAAATAATGGCTTAAGCCGTGCTCCTGCGACTGACGGTCAACCTCTATCCCCGGCACCTGCTCAAGAAATCGCTCGATCACCACTCTATCAGGCTCAGACCAATGCGGGTCCCCCGGCGCCACATATCTGATGGTCACGGGCTCGCCAGAGTCGTCATCACTATCCCCCTGAGCGCCGCAACCGATAAGCAAGAGCGCAGAGGTGAACAATAGAAAGAGCGACATAATCCCAAATTTTCGCGGCGAAGGCCGCTTCTCTGAAGTTGTGGTTGTCACTTTGTGTGCAGTGGCAGGAGACTGCATTAAGGACGCCTTTTCTGAGCAATCGATCGTTTTCATGGCTTTGCCTCCTCGACCACTGAAACAATAGCGTCTCGTTTGCAGCCTTCGTATGAAACGCCCGGAGTTATGCTCCAATACGCACGCTCCCCTGGAGAGTTTCGCGCCAGAGCCGAATTGCGTTTCGGGCCGACCGGGTGAGGGTATGGGGTTGGGGGGGAAGGCGCACGGAGCAAAGGCAATTTTACACATTGGGGAGAATAGGCTACCCAGTTGCCTGGAGAGGGCGCGCGTGAAATTGACCTTTGTGCTTCGACATCGTTGATCGAACCACCAGGCAGTCGTGCGTGTATCAGCTGGGGCTATCGGGTATCGACGATGGGCTGAGCCATCTCAGCGCCGCTTCCGGCAGCTGTAACAGGACCCACAGCTACGGCGACCCCAACCGGCTGACCGCGTTCAACGGGCAGAGCCACGGTTACGGCGATGGTGAGCCCTACCACGCGGTGGACAGCATCGACAGCGCTGGCCGCGATTTACGATACCGCCTGTCTGCGTCGGGTTGGTCGATATTGCGCTCTTCTGGGTGATGTCGGACGCCGGCCTGCGGCGCTCGAAAACCGATGCCACCCCGCGCACAGTCTATCTGATACCGATTGCGATGGCGCGGCGTATGGCCAGGGCCGGCGTGCCATCGCATGAGATTATGGCCCAGGGACGCTGGCGCAGCGCAGGCATGGTCACCGCCTACACCTGGGCTGAAAACGCGGAGCGGGCCGCGAAGTGGTTGGGGTAGGCCGATGCAGGCGTCTACGCCCGTGCTATAGTGGAGGTATGGATACTTTGGTACGACTCTGCTGCCCTGGCTGTTTCTGGTTTAGGCGGCATCCCTGAGGGCGGTGGTGGCGGTAGAGACCGTGATAATAACCCCGTGCCCAGATGGAGCCTTCGTCACTTTCTATTCCAAGAACAAAGCAGGTGCGCTCAAAGTGTTGGACGAAGCCAACGCCAGGGCCGAAGGATTGACGATGTTCTACGGCGTTCCATTTCGATTTATCAGAGACCAGGAGAGGCAACATGCTCAGATTGGCGCTCATCCTTCCGTTCCTCGCGCTCGCTCTGCCGGTCACCGTCTTTGCCCATCCGCATCCGCCGCGAACCTACGATTGCGAAACCGGTATCTATGATCCGCCGTCTCCTTCATCTGACTCGAAGCCAATTTATCTCCCGTCTGGCATTATTGTTCCGGCCTACCCGCCGCCAACAGAGGACTACTGCGATTGGAAGCCTGGAAAAAAGGGTTCACAGTGCCATGTCAGGCACGGGGCAACGCCTGCTCAAATCTGTTCAATCGAGGGCGGGATGCAGTTCTGGTTCATCGGGGCCGACGGCAACGCACAGCCTGGCCCGTTTCTGCCCGATGCGCCGAATCAGATCGAACGCTACGAAGGCGTCAACTCCCTGACCGGCAAACCGGTTGTGATCGACTATGTCGTCGAAGGGGAGAAAAAGCTGCTGCGGGTGAGCACGTACTATCCCGATAACAAGCCGTACATCTTCACTCTCGATCCAGGCCACGCGGTCAACTTCATCAGCTGGTAACCGAAATGACTGGTCCAGGTAATATGTTAGTATAGGGCCGTAGAACGGGGAAAGACGGCCAAGAGGAGGACATACGCCGGAGCAGGTAATCAAAAGCTCAGAGAGGCTGAGACGGCGATGGCCGAGGGCGGCACAGTCGCTGAGGCTGGCCGCCGGATAGGCGTGACCGAGCAGACTTTCTACCGCCGGCGCCTGAGGCCCTCTTGCCTGCCGACACTGTCCCCGTGCTTGTCGGATTAACATAACAAGTGGTACAAACATCGGGGGCAGGCCTCCTTGGAACTGGCGAAGGAGACGAAGGGCAGTGACCTCACAGCCAACAATAAACAGAGGATTCAGGAATTCGATCAGAATTAAGAGTGGTCGAGAATCTGCGGCCCCAAGCAGAAGGCCTTATTGGCTGGACCGTCGAGCCAAAGGCCGTTCCCGCTATCGAGCGGAAATGAACGGCGGTGGTTCGTGATCAGTGAAGGCGCCGTCCACGAAGCGACGTAGCCAAGGTCCCAAATGAACGCCCAAAGGCATGCGGCTACAGGTGTAGGCAGGCCGACCATTGCCGAGCAGAACTCACTGGTCCATGGGGAAAACAGCGATGACAACGACACACGCCTCCAAAAGATGGTTCTGGGAAGTAGCGATTGCCGTGGCAATTGTTGCGGGAATCGTCGCATCCGTCGCTTGGGGACGGAGCTATGACACTGGCACCCATAACAACCAGGGTCATGCCAATTTCGAGCGCGGTCGATACCGACAGGCGATTTCCGACTATGATCGGGCTCTGCGGCGGGAGCCCGACGCCGCGCACCTCTACGGCAACAGGGGTCTTGCCAAGGCAATTCTTGGTCAATATCGGGAAGCGATCGCCGACTATGATCAAGCCTTGCGGCTGGAGCCCGACGCCGCTTACATCTATGCCAGCCGGGCCGGCGCCAAATCCGCCCTTGGCCAGTACCAGGAAGCGATTACCGACTATGACCGGGCCCTGCGATTGGAGCCCGACGCCGCTTACATCTACGCCAACCGGGCCGGAACCAAGGTCATCCTTGGCCAGTACCAGGAAGCGATCGCCGACTATGACCAATCCCTGCGACTGGAGCCCGACAACGTCCGCGCCTATGTTTCCCGGGGACGCGCCAAATCCAAACTTGGTGAATACGAAGAGGCCTTCGCTGACTTCGAGCAGGCCGTCCGGCTGGAGCCAGACAACGCACACATCTACACCAGCCGAGGCGATGTCAAGTTCGACCTTGGTCAGATTCAGGAGGCCTTCGCCGACTATAATCGGGCCGTCCGAATGGAGCCGGACAACGGTTATGCCTACTTTACACGGGCCGAGGCAAGGGCCGAACTTGGCCAGTACGCGGAGGCGATCTTCGATTATGATCAGGCGTTGCGTCTGCTGCCTTACTTTGTGGGCGCCTATGTCGATCGGGCCCAGGCCAGGATCGAACTCGGTCAATTCGAGAAGGCGATGGCCGACTATGATCAGGCTGTCCGTCTGCAACCGGAAAACGTCTACATCTACTTCAATCGAAGCATTGCCAAGGCCGATATGGGTCTATCCCAGGAAGCCCTTGCCGACCTGAAAGCCGCCCTGGAATATGCGCGGGAGGCTGGCGCCAGCGACTTCATCACCCGCATTGAAGCAAAGATTCAGGAACTTGAGCAAGAGTAAAGGTGGACCATTAACTGCTGCGCACGACCGGGCTTGGATGGGACCACAGGAGACGTCAGAACGCTACTGGGGGAGTTCACCTTTCTGAATCGCGGCCTGACGCGCTTCTTCCAGCATTGATTGGATTTCCGCGACCTGGATGCGTGCGCTGATCGTGGGGAAGAGCCGTCTCAAGACCTGAGCAAAGCCTTCCCGCATGCTGGCAGGCAGCTCGAACATCAAGGGCGGGCTTATGCTGTTCGCGTTTCTCACGGCCAGGTCGCCTTTGGCGGCGGTCGGCGACAGGGCGGTTCGGTCAACATCGCGATGAGCAGGGATTAACCAGACATTGCCTTCGTCCTCGCTCACCTGGTTGCGTTGCAACTCCTGCGCCTCAGCTGACCCCATGAATCGGATGAAGGCGCCTGCCTGGGACCGGTTGGGCGCGCCGGCTGGGATAACGTAGCCGACAACGATCGAGACCTCATCCAGCGGTATGGTGGCGTCCATTTGGGGAAACTGAAAGAAGTCCAACTCATCGACGAAGGCTGGCGGCAGCTGGTTGAGGCTGAAATGCGGGGCCAGCGTCATGACGGCCTTTTGGCGGGTCAGCGGGCTCTCGGTATCGCCGCGAATGAGCGCGGTCATGCTTTCCGTTTCAGACATCTCTCCCGGCGAGTTTACGAAGTAGTCACGATCCAGCAACGAAATCCAATACTGCCAGACACGGCCAACTCTTTCGTCGTGGAAGCTGACTCGACCGGCTATCAGGTCCTGGTGGAAATCGGACCCATTCAGCCTCAGATTCAGATAATCGAACCAGAGGGCAGTGACGAAGGGGTTCTGACCTGGGAGAGATATGGGCGTTTCACCGTAGGTCAGCAACGTATCACAGATGTGTTCGAACTCTTCCCAGTTGGTGGGCGGGGTCAGCTCATAGCGTTCGAAGATTTCTCAATTATAGAAGAATCCCGTCCAGCCAAAGCCTGCCGGAACGAAGCGAAATGCGTCATCGATGCGGCTTATGTCCTGGAAAGGTTGACTGAACGCGTCGGAAAAGTTGCCCTCCTGCCAGACGTCTGAGAGGTCGGACAAAAGACCCGCGGCAGCAGCCTCACGCATTTCAAGGTTGGCCGCCATCCAGATCACATCCGGGGGCGGTGTATCTTCAAGGTAGGCGGCCGCACTGCGCCGGAAGGTTTGGCGGTCGATCTCGAAGTTCGGCGCAAGCTTCGTGAACTGCTCAATCGCTACGCTTTCAGCTTCAGAGAAAATCGAATCGGCGGGGGCGATATAGGTAAGGGTGACGGGCGAACTGTCTTGTACGAAGGAGGGCTCGACCCCGCGGTATTGTCCACACCCACCCAAAAGAAAGCACAGGATCAGGAAGAGGGTTGCGAACACAGCTCGCACGGGGGCTTGGGATGAGGAATTTGCCGGCTGCATTAGCGCATCCTTGAGGGGGTCAGGGCAACATTGTTTGCGTGTGTGGTCCAGCAGAACGGGGGATGGCTTCGTCGCGGCGGAATTTGACGTGAGGTGGAGCGGGGCTGTCCCGGGCCCGGACCGTGGTCGCTGTTCCATTTGTCGAATGTCCTTAAAATACGCGTCCCATGCGAGCGCGTGATCTTTACCTGAGTCTAATAAGGAGCCTAGGTTAACACATCGTCGCGCACGGAAGGCTGGAAAGATCACTACCCTCCCCCTCAAACGTTCAGAAAGCGAAACGGAACGCCAAAAAAGCGATTCAACCCCTCTGCCCTCGCTCCCGCTTCGTCCAAAATCTCCAAAACCGGCGCCTTCTGCCACTCGCCACCATGAAGCAGCGTGATAAATGCGCCCTCTGGACACTTAGTCGCATCCGCAGACCAGATCAGCCCTTCCTCCTGCAACTCCTCGACAATAGCGCTCTTCTCCTCCAACACCCGCTCAACCTCCGCAAGAGAAGGAAAATCCGGGCAGTTGTGGTGCCAGCGAGCGTAATTACCCCAATGCCCATGAGGAGCGCACGAACTCAAGATAAGCAACGCCAACAAAGGCAAGATCGATAGATCTCTTTCCATCCTCACTTCCCAGATAAGACAACCTGCGGCAGGGACATACCCTGCCGTTCCACAGGTATGCCTGTACGCTTTGGCCCGCTCGATAACCCGGAAACACGATTTCACGCACAACAGGTTGGCGACGAGAGGCGTCGTCTCGGCAGCGTCGGACAGGACCACTACCGGCTCATAGGCAGCGTTCACCACGCCCTCTATCACCCAGCGCTCCGAATGGGACGCCCCCCGAAGTGACGCAGGGCCCGGTATCCAACCCGGAGCAGCCAGACGTCAATCACGCCAGGGCGCTGTGTCCGCAGACGCTTAGCTGCCGTCCGCAGGTCGTCGGAGATGGCCCAACTCCCGCTGTCAACGTCGATGGCGACATATTCCCCGTGGTGGTCCGCCTCGACCTGCGGGCGGATGTCGCGCTCATATATCTCGTCGCCCAGACGGGCAGTCACTTCGCGAGATCGGCGCGGGGGCTTTGAGGTTTCCTTACCCTGGGCGGGCACCGCAGTCTCTGTATCGCTCATGCGTCCTGTGCACAGTTATTGTTGTTTCGGGACGTTGCCCTATCCACAAGGATAAAGGGCAACCGTCCCTTTACCCTTTATGGGGTATGGGATCATGGGAACTGCCTTTGACCAGAGGGGAGAATGGTCAAAATCTTTCTTACTAACGTGTTAAACCTTTCCTACTAACGCGCTAAACCTTTCTTACTAACGTGTTCGCGTCAAACCTTTCCTACTAACGTGTTTTGTGTCTCCTGCTATCAAGCTTTACGCGGTCCCCACCATTGTGGAGGCATGATCCGATAGCCTTTGTCTATATCCTCGATCACGCACAGGTTGGCCTTTGCCATTTCTTCAAGCTCGCTGCGGGCACGGGTCAGCTGAACGTAGCGGTTTTCACCTTCTGACACGGTGGGGTGGAACAGCTTGATCAGGTCATTGCCTTCTATAATCGGGTATCCGGCCTTTCCATTCAATCCCCATGCAGCTGGATTTTTCTCCAAAGACGCGTGTTCGAAGGGAACAAGATCGCACTTGTTGCGCTGGGCGTTTATCCATACAAGATCGGGGTGTGGCTTGCGGTTAGTTCCTGAGCCGATGAACAGCTTTTTGATAGGATTACCGTACTTGTCCCGGATTATCTCGCCTGCGCTGTTCAATGGGATTCCCTCTGAGTTGGTCAACAGACTCTTGCGATATGGTCGGATGTAGTTCCCCTTAACCGCTTGATCCCACCAATGATACGCCATGCCGAGGGCAGCGCGGTACTGTGGCGCGCTCTGCACTCCAAGCTGGCGCAAGGTTGGCTTGTGGACAAGCGGTCCGTGTCCTGATCCCGGGGGTAAGTTGATCTGGGCGATGGCTTTGTCATCCAACTTTGCATTAGGGGGAAACATGCCGAGGAAACCGACCGCGCGCCATGCAGTTCGTCCGCCGCCAGGTAATTTAACAATTAAGCGCATCTGGTCAACCCTGAACATTGCTTGTCGCAAGCGGGGAAACTGGCGGGATCGATCCCATCCATTTGGCCAAAGCCAGTCTCTGATCTCTCGTAAGACAAACTCGATCTTCTGTTCTCGGTATCGCATATCGACCGGCACTTGCGTCACGAATTCTACCCATAGCCGGAGTTCAGGCGCCGCGCCGCCGCCGCGCTGATAACTGCTTCCACCGGCGCCATCGTACAGATAGAGCGGAAGTGCAGAGATAAGGGCCCCCGGGGCGGGGGCAAGGTCGGGGAGAAATGCCTGGGTCTGTTCGTCTATTTGCGGGCCCAGCTCTGCCGGAGTTGGTATCCACGCCTCCAGGTCAAACAGGGTGCCATTTTCGTGCGGCATTACCTGTATTACGCTTTGGACTCGTGTTGCGTTCGGTATGATCGCTGTCTCGCGGTCATCGGGTTGTATAGGTGGATAAAGATACCCATCAATGAGAGGTGCAAGGGGGTGATCTATCTCTTCCCGTTGTGCGGGATCACAGGCTTCCCACAACGCATGCACCGCCTCGAGGCCGCTTACCAAGTGATGTATTGTCTCATTGTTTTTCAGGTAGTCGCGCATAAACTCGGGATCATGTTTGCACTGATCCATCGTTGCATGCAGGCTCAGAAGGTCGTCGGCCAGATCAACGCCGATCCGCTCTCCCAACTGCCCATGAGATCTGACTGTGGCCGCGTCCGGGCTGATGATCACTACAGGCAGACCCTGATCGGTCAGCAGCATGCCGGCCCGGCTTAACTTGGCCGCGTCCAACAGCACACCGAAGCGGTCGGCGTAGGTCGCTATGCTTTCGATCATCCAGTTTTCCGGCAGAGCGGCGGCTATTTCCTCCGGCGTCGGGAGCTGGCTATTTTCTGACAGGCCGATTTCGTCCGCGCAGGTAGTCACCGCCTGTATCCATCGGTTCTCTGTCGTTGTCATCATTTGGCTCCCAGGTTCATCCTCTTCAACAGTTCTTCCTGCTGTTTCGTCCGGTCAACTTTGCCTTTGTTAGCGAGCTGTGATTTGCCTGTCCCGTTGCCGTTGTTGTGTGGTGTTATCTGGGTGTCGGCTTCTGCCCACAACCAGCCTGTATTTTCGTTGCGGACGAGCCGGATTTCGTCCGGCTTCTTGGCGTAGGATGTCTTTTCGCATTTGAGGTACTCGCCCTCGTCGTTGGTAGCAAGCTCCCAGCGCCACCGGCTGGCGCTGTGCCAGTCGGTTGACCCGCTGTAGCTGTTCGTTTTCTTAGGCGGGTGCGCGATCAGCATAACGGCGCAGTCGACCTGGCGCCCCCATGAATCGAAGGAAGCCATGAACTCGCGCACTGCGGAGCGGTCGTTTTCGTTAGCACCGTAGGCGCCGGCGAGGGAATCGATGATCAGCAGGTCGGCCTTGAGGCCCTCGGCGCTAGCGCGCAGCTCCTCTCCGGTGGCTAATAGTGCGGCGCGGGATCGGGTGGATCCGCCTTCCGGTACGCCCCATATCGGTCCCGTACCTGCGAGATCTAGCACATGGCATTTGTCCATGGCCGCGGCTTTTTCGGGGCCTATGCGCCGCACAAATTCGGTTGGTTCATCCTCCCATGTAGCGTACAGGACGGTGCCGCTGCCTTCAACGGCCGGCATTCGAGGCTTTGTGATGTGGCTTGGGGTTAGCCAACAGCCGCCTTCGGTAGTGATGGCTTCTGCCAGCTGCAGGGCAAGAAATGATTTGCCGCGGCCGCCTTCGCCGGTCAACATACCGACGCGTCCGCGCGGTAACCAGTTGGGAATGAGCCACTGACGCTTCTCCGGCGGGCCCAGCGTTGCCAGGGGGACGGGCTGGGGATGGAGCAGAATTTTCTTGAGTTTTCTGGCTATCTCGTCGGGCGGTAAAGCCGACAACTCGTCAAGGGTAGGCTGCCATACGGAGGCCTGGACAGGGGCGTTATTTTCGAGGCGTGCGATCAGGGCTTCGATTGCGCGCCTGGTGTCAGGTGTCGGGTCGGCATGGTGCGCGAGCACGGCGTCCATGACTTGTTTGTCCATGCGGCCGGCCTGGGCTGCCTGGTTGAATTGCTCGTGGGCGGTTAGTTGTCCGTTCTGGTTGTTCACTCGGCAATCTCCTTGGCGAATCGGATTCTGGCGTGGATGGTGCGGGGGTTGAGGTCGGCGGCGTCTCCTTTGTTGGGCAGGCTCATGGTGTCTACCAGCAATAGGCGGCGCGCGAGCGGCGCCAGGCGCCGGGCTGCGTGAACAGCCGCTTCGATGCCGGCGACGTCGGCGTCAGGCCATAGGGTGATTTCCCTGCCGTCGAACTGAGTGAAGTCGCTGACGTGAAAGCCGGCGGTGTCCCCTACACTGTAGACGGCGTGACTGCCATCGATTCCGGCACTTACAGCAGCGGCGGCGGCCTTCTCGCCTTCCACGAGCAGGACGTGCGGGCCATCGCGCGGCTGGCCGCGGCGAGGGTGATTCCAGGATAGAGGCTGCCGTCCTCTGACGCTGGCACCCTTCTGGCCGTTCCAGAAAATGCGCTTGTCCGGGTCGATGCGTGTGCGCGGCCGGGCGCGGCCGTCTGCGAGGATATAGACGGCGTCCTGGCGCCACTGCCGGCCCTTGGCGGAGACTTGGGCAGCGACGTGCTTGTGCAGCTGGTCGTAGCTGGCGGTGCACTGGCACCGCAGGGAAAGGCCTGCATAGGGGAACGGGTGATCTGTCAGTGTCCACGCGATCAGCGCGTCGGGCTGCCGGCACAGCGGGCAAGGGCTTGCGTGGGAGCGTCCGCCAGCGTCGTCCTGGGGAAGCTGGTGTGCGCCCCATTGCGGGACGATGACCGCGTTCCGGGGGCACTGTGGCGCTGATCGTGTCGTGGCCGGTGTGGACCGCTTGGGGGCGGCAGATCGGGTCGTTGCTCCACCTGGAGGCTGGCCCGTGCGTCGTGCTTCCCAGCAGGCGCGACATCTGCACAGATGCAGACCGGTCGCCTTTTGCAGAGTGTGACGGATGGCATCGTACTCTGCCGGCGTGCTGGGGCTGCATTTGAAGCAAAACACGTGCAGCGATGCGCCACTCTTCTCCGGGTCGCTGAAGAGCAGCGAACCTGAATTGGGTTCGTCCCCGCTGCCGTGGCAGTAGCCGCGGGTGCGGTAGTGGTCGCCTTCGCGCCGTGTGCCTGGGAGACGGGCCGCGACTTCGGCGGCGGTGGCGAGTGATATGCGATTGTGTGTGCTGTGTGTTAGCATGTGGGCGAGGCTCCTTTGTTGCGAGGGTCTCAGTGGTAGTGGCCCCGATTGACGGATCGGGGCCGTCCTCTTTTATTGGATCCCTACTCTCTTTGCGATTTTGGACAGGGCTTGCCTACTGAACGCGGCGCCGCGGCGGGTGTGTACGCCGGCGTGAGCAAGGATGTCGATGCCGGGCTGCTCGCTGACGCGGATGTATCCCGCGACCTGTCCCCGTTTTCTTATTGCCTGGTCTGCTCCTTCTCAACCTGCGCGACGGCCTGCAAAACAGACTCTCTTACGAATTCGGTGAATTTCTGCTGGCGGAACATTGCTGCCTCGATGATGCGCTGTTTATCGCTGGCTGTTACGCCAATGGAGACATGGGCGGTCTTTTTGAGCCCCTGGGCTTTTCTGACTCTGGGGTTGGTTTTCGCTTTCGTGTCCGGCATGGGTCGCTCCTTTCGGGTGTTTCGTTGCCTGGGCGGCATTCTTATTGTACCATGAAACAGCGCATAAAAAAGTAGCTTTTTGCTAGTTTTATTGCAGAATTATGTGATGAGGTCGGAGGGAAGCATGAGCAACATTTGGCAAGTGCAGGAGGCGAGGGCGCGCTTCAGCGAGCTGCTGGAGGCCAGTCATGCAGAAGGCCCGCAGATTGTCACTAAGCACGGGAAAGAAACCGCTGTGCTGGTGCCGATTGAACAGTGGCGCAGACTGGAAAGACTGGCGAAACCGAGCCTGAAGGCGTTTCTGCTGGCCCCAGAGCCGCGTACAGAGGCGTTAACCCCGCCGAGAAGGAAGCTGCGACTGCGTCCGGCTCCAGATGCAGCGTAGAGGCGTTCTGTGTTGTTTCCGGACAGGAAGGTAGACCTCGGATTGCGACGTTCGCAGGTGGAAATGGATAGTCTGCGGAGACCGGAATGAAGATTAACACCGACCATCTGAATCGCTGTGTCAGTACGCTCAGAGTTGCCTGGGAAGGACTGCAGCAGTGTGAACCGGGCGATGTGTTGTATGAGATCTACCGTGCGGCCTGTGTGAAGGAGTTTGAACTCGTGCTGGAGCAGGGCGACCGATTGCTGAAGAGGCGGCTGCGTCCTTACTTTGCAAGCACCCGGCAGGCGGACCAGCTTTACTTCAACGATGTCTTCCGTTACGCCGCCAAACATTGCCTGATCGGCGACGAAGCGTGTGAACGCTGGCTGGAATACCGCGTCGCACGCAATGACACGGCGCATGAATACGGGGGGAATTTTGCTGAGAGGACGCTGGAACTGCTGCCCCAGTTCATTGTCGACGCGGAGGCGTTAGCCGGTGTGATCGAAGGGGGGGCGGGATGCGTGACAGGCTGCATCTGAAGGTGAGACATCGCCGCATGTTGGAAGTGATTCTGCGCGAACATGTGCCCGGTGTTGAGGTGTGGGCCTACGGCAGCCGGGTCAGCGGTCACAGCCATGGCGGCAGTGATCTGGACCTTGTCCTGCGAGCGTCCGGCTTGGAGGCGATTCCGATTGGTCAGCTTGTCGACCTGGAGGAAGCTCTGCGGCTGTCTACGATTCCGTTTCTGGTGGAGGCGCGGGACTGGGCGCGCCTACCGGAGAGTTTTCAGCGCGAAATCGGGCGAGCTTACGTCGTGCTGGTGGAAGAGCGGTGTGGGCCGCCGCGGCAGGCGTTTGAATCAGGGGATGACTGATGATATACAGCGATGAAGAGATCTTGCGCCGTTTGCGGCTCGGCGAGGACAGCGCTTGGGAGTTCAAACAGATCGAATTCAGCGGCGACCAGACGGTAAGCCCGCGTCGTCATTACCGTCCGCCATGCCGGCCAGCCCGGCGGGGGTTCAGTCATCTTCAACGAGGGGACCGGCCAGATTCCAGGGGTGTCGGGGCGGTTGAATCCGATCTATGATCCCGTTTCCGGAGGAGAGTGCATGAAGATTCACTGGAACGACTTCGAACCTCAAGGATACGAGGAAATGGTTTCAGTCTTGCTCAGCCGGCTACATCCAAACGCCCAGCGAATCGATGGCAAGGGCGGTGACGGTGGTCGGGACGTGCAGATTGTTGACGGACAAGACGATTCGATCATCCACGTTTTTGAGTTGAAGTCCTTCACCGGCCGGATGGATCCGGGACGACGCAGTCAAGTGAAAGGATCTCTCAAACGGGCGGCGTCCCTTGGACCAGCACGGTGGACACTCGTCGTTCCCATAGATCCCACTCCTGGCGAGGACAGGTGGTTTCGCAAGCTCAGCAAGGAATACTCCTTCCCGATAGAGTGGTGCGGAAAGACATGGCTTGACGAGAAGATGTCGGCGTTTCCGGACATTCGGCGATACTTCCTGGAAGGGGCAAGCGATGAGGTGGTTCGGTTGCTCCGAGAACTTCACAAAGAGCAGGCGATCATCACGGATGTCCCTGACGCAATGGAGCGATTACGGACGCTCCACGAGCGCCTGAATGAGATTGATCCCCACTACAGATATGAGCTATCCACAGGAAAAGATGCGGCTGATGTCAGGCCAACGGACGTAGTCTTCTCAGTTGGATTTTGTGACATGAGGGTTGATGTCTATTCGAAGTACTTGGGTGCTACTGAGGATCGACCTGTCACAGTGACTGTCAAGATTCTCGTGGATTCCGACGACGAAGTGGTGCAGGACGCTCTCAACTATGGATTGGAGGCGACCATTCCACCCCACAAGGTCGCCGGTGTCACGGTTGATGCGCCGTTCGGACTCGGAGGTGACTTCACAGAAACGGAATTCATCCTGATTCCGATCAATAACCTAGACGACCCTGTCACCTTCTTATTCGACATCATGGACGGAGACAAGATTCTGGCCAGTTTGCCGGTACATCTCACAGAACGGACAAGTGGCCTAAGAGGAGCCACCTTAACTGGAGCCGATAGCACTGGGTGGCTGCAAGCGCGCATCAAGGTGAACGTAGAAACCATGGGCCTTGATGCGAAGTTCTGGTTGACCCCCCAGTCCACCATGCCAGAGGCTCTGTTGCCACTCTGCCGATGGGTAGACGCATGTAAGCCGCCCCATCATCTTCGGTTCCGTTGGCAAGGCGGATTAGAACCGCACACTGAGATACGAGAGTCCTTCTTGGCAGATGACAGCCTCAGCAGGATTGTTGAGGCACTCGCTCATTTGCAGGAGCGCTGCGGCATTCGCTGGGAGATGTCTCCTTCACTTACTCCCGAGGAAGACCAACAGATACTGGCAGCTGCGATCATGCTAAAGGAGGGGACCATTGACTTCACGTGGGAATCCTGGAACCTTCGCTTGGACCCTTCGGAACCAGCGCTCAAGGAACTGATGGGTGGCTCTTCGCTCGCCTTTCTCACCAGACAAGACGTGCCGATCGAATTAGAGGGGATGACTGTTGCAATAGTACGGATCCAAACCCACCTTGAGTCCGCCCGTCTCGCTAATCTCGATGCCGTCGAGCTAGCCCTCAAGTCTGGATCAGTTCCACACCTGAATCTTGTACCGGGAGAAAGCGACAAGGGGCAACGCGCCGCGGCGTTATTGCCAGCACCTTCAGAGCACCCATGACGATGAATCTGGATGGTGGGGATTACATACGACCAGGACTGATGCAGGACTACCTCCCCATAGCACCCAAGCCTTGCGTAGGGATGGGCCTTCGCGAGCCCTAAAGGCGCAAGAGCATGTATGAGTCGCCGTTTTGGTCGGCAGTAGCGGGCGCAAAGCTCGCGAGTCTCTACAGACAAGCTCTACCCTAGCGCCGGTACGATGTTCAGGGGTTTGTCTCCCGGTCCCCTCCCTTCGAAGAACGACTCAAGTGACCGCCGGCATACGGCCCGGGTGGCGGTTTCCTCTGCGCGTGGGTCCGAACCGCCCAGATTTCTGAACCAGTCCGGGTTCCCTTCAAAGCAGATCTGACAGAGTTTTGCCTGTGCGACTTTGCCTTCCGGCGTCAGGTATTCTCCGGCCGGAATGGTGTAGACGCAGTGGTGTGCGCCGGTCTGTTGTTGGAAGAGAGTGCGTTCGAGATCCGGCGGTTCGTCCCAGTAGTATTTCATCCCGTCGTGCATCCGCGCCCAGTACTCTTCCATAGACCGGTAAACGGTAAACCGCCCTTCTGCGCTCAGCCTGGCTTTGCGGTCCAGCGCGTTTTGTTGCTGGGTGCCGGCGTAGAGATGGGCCGGTTGGATACAGCTGCGGCGGTGGCACAGGTGCAGGATGTGCTTGCCTTCCGGGATCTCTCCCCGGGTCATTTCATAGGCGACACGGTGGGCTCGATAGGGCTTGCCGTTCAGATGCAGAATGCCATAGCCATGCGTATCGAGAGCGTGCCGCCAGATCAGGCAAGGTCCATTGAAAGGCGTCGGACAGTTCGTCGGCGGTGTGTAAACGGCCGCGTAGTTGCTCCGGGTGATGGGGCCTGGAGACCTTCTTTTGGGGATTCCTGACCTTGCCAGGTACAGGAGGTAAGCCCGTTCGGCGTGGTGTTTGTTCATGGAAAATTCTTATGCTGGCCGGGTTCAGGCACCCTGGAATCCAGGCCGGCCGCTCATTGACAACGCCTTCGGGACCGGTTTTGCCTTGCTTTGACCTGGATTGCCGGGCGGAAGTCAGTTCAAAGCACAGGATACAGTGTCGTTCGCAGCCCCCCCCAAACCGCTCACAGCCGCTTTGGGCGCCGTTTCCGACGCTGCAGGCACAAGAGACCTTGCGGATCTGCGACGCCCCTCCTGCCGCCACCGCGGCCATAACCGCTCAGGTATTTGCCAGCTGTCCGATCAAAGTCCTTTTGACGACGTTGCAGTATACGCTTGCGGACCATCCCCATTCTTCCCTTTTCCTCTTCAGCCTGACCTTTGCGCCGTCCCTTGCTTTGCGAATATGCCACCTCCAAAATGTGGGACGTGTTCCCATCAACGCTTCCGTTTGGAGAAAACTATAACATGTGTTATATTAGACAGAATTAAGCACGCCATCATGGTTGAGCAGTTGAGGAAACATTCCGATGTTGCATGATACCCGTACGGAGTTGCCCGGCGATTACTGGCAGCGAGTGAAGAGCGTTCGCGAGGTGAGCGGATTGACACAGGCGCAGTTTGCCGAGCAGGTTGGCGTTTCGTTTGCCACCGTCAACCGCTGGGAAAACAGGCAGACGCGGCCCAGCACTTTGGCCTGGTCGCGTATTCTCGACCTTGAGCGGGCCCAGGCATCGCAGGTGATTCCTGAGCCCGCTTCTTTGCAGCAGCCGGCGCCTGTGACGGTTCCGGGCATGGATTTTGCGGCGGATCCGGAAGCTGTCGCGGCGGTTGTCGAGGCGCACCGTCTTACGTACGGGCATCTTTTCAATTCCGCGTTTGCGATTGAGACGTCGCTGATCGATCCGCTGCCGCACCAGCGGATTGCGGTTTACGAGCGCATGCTGAACCAGGCGCCGCTGCGTTTCCTGCTGGCGGATGACGCCGGCGCGGGCAAGACGATTATGACGGGGCTGTATGTGCGGGAGATGATCTCACGAAGGCTCATCCGCCGCATTCTGATCGTGCCGCCGGCAGGCCTGGTGGGGAACTGGGAGCGTGAGCTGCGGACGCTTTTCCGGCTGCAGTTTCGCATTGCCAGCGGGGCGGACGCGCGCGGGGGCAACCCTTTTGCCGGGCCCGAGAGCGACCGCCTGATCGTCAGCCTCGATACGCTGCGAGGTGAGCGCATGTTCGCGCGCCTCAAAGAGCCTGAGACGGCGCCCTATGATCTGGTGGTCTTCGACGAGGCCCACAAGCTGTCGGCGCACCGCGAGCAGGACCTGCGGGTGCGCAAGACGGGCCGCTACCGCCTCGCCGAAGCCATCGCCGGCGCAGAGACCGATAGCGAAAAGTGGGCGCTGCCGTGGTCGGCGCATCATCTGCTGCTGCTCACCGCCACGCCGCACATGGGTAAGGAATATCCCTTCTTTGCTCTGTGGCGCCTGCTGATGCCGGATACGCTCTCGACCCCGGAAGCGTTTGACGGCTTTTCCCGTGATTCGCGGCGCAGGCATTTCATGCGCCGCACGAAGGAGGAGATGGTCCGCTTTGACGGACAGCCGCTCTATCCACAGAGAAACTGCGGCACGTTGAGCTATGAACTGACGCAAGGGCCGGGCAGCGAGCAGGAGCTGTACGACGAGACGACGGAGTACATCGCGACCTACTACAACAGGGCCAAGATGTTGAACAGGTCGGCGGCGCGCCTGGCGATGAGCGTGTTCCAGCGCCGGCTGGCCAGCTCCACCTATGCGCTGATGCGCTCGTTCGAGCGGCGGAAAGAGAAGCTGGAGGCCTTGATCGATGATATCAGGAACGACAGGCTGAGAGAAGAGCAGCTGGCGCCGCAACAAGGAGTCCTTGAAGATATTTTCGAGACGAGGACTTTCGACGAGCTGGATACGGCTGAAGAGGGGGGCGATGCGCAGGAGGATTTTGAGGAAGAGGCCCTGGCGGGGACGGTGGCGGTCAACCTGGCTGAGCTGGAGGTGGAGCGTCAGCGGGTCGACACGTTGCTTGGCAAGGCGCGCAGGCTCTACGAAGCCGGTGAGGAGTCCAAGTTTGAGAGGTTGCAGAGTGTACTACGGGACGAGGAAGATGCCGACGAAAAGCTGATACTCTTTACCGAGCATCGCGATACGGCTGAGTTTCTGATTCGCAGGCTGGAGGGTCTCGGCTTCACCGGCAGGATCGCGCTGATTCACGGCGGGATGCCCTACCAGGAGCGTGAGCGGCAGGTGGAGTTTTTCCGCCGTTCGGCAGCGGACAACGGGGCCAACTATCTCGTGGCCACCGACGCCGCGGGCGAGGGCATCAATCTCCAGTTCTGCTGGCGGATGGTCAACTACGACATTCCCTGGAACCCTGCCCGCCTGGAGCAGCGCATGGGCCGCATCCACCGTTATGGGCAGGAGCGGGATCCGGTTGTCATCGTCAACCTGGTGGCGGGCGCGACACGGGAAGGCCGGGTGATGAAGAGGCTACTGGAGAAGCTGGAGCTGATCCGGGACCAGCTCGGGTCCGACAAGGTTTTCGATGTCATCGGCCGCCTGTTCGAGGGCGTTTCGTTCGGCGATTATCTGGCGCAAGCAGCGGCGGGGGAGGAGGGAGAGGTCCTCCGTCAGATAGAAGGAAGCCTGACCAGCGAGCAGGTGATGGCGCTGGAGGAGAGGGAACGTTCGCTTTACGGGGCGGGGGGCGAGGTGCGCCGCGCCTTGCCCGAACTGCGAAAGCAGACTGGAGAGGAGCATTACCGGCGCCTCATACCGGGGTATGTTTATCGTTTTGTCGAAAGGGCGGCGCCGCTGCTCGGCCTGCGGGTAGAAGGGGACCCGGAGGAGGCGTTTGCGCTGGAGGCGACCCGGCCGCGTGCGCGCGACTTCCTGTTTTCGGCATTGGAAACCTATGCGGCCGGGGCCCGCAACCGTCTGACGGTAGTTAAACCGGATTTTCACGGGGCTGCGGTGTGGCTGCATCCGGGCGAACCGGTGTTTGACCGCCTGGCGCAGACGGTCATCGTGCGGCACGGCGAACAGGGGCTGCGGGGGGCGGTGTTCGTCGATCCTTACGCGGAGGAACCGTACCTGGTGCATGCGGCGCTGGTCACTGTAGAGCAGGAGGCGAGTTCAGGGGAGGCTGGCGCGGCCGCGGCCGGCGCAAGGATCCTGGAATCGCGGCTGGTGGGGCTGCGTCAGAGTGCGGAGGGAGATATCGAAGAGTGGCCGGTGGAGCGGTTGCTTCTGCTGCGGGGCGCGCCCGGATTTGCACCGGGCGGGGAGCCGCTGGCCGCGCGGGCGCGCAAGCTGAATCCGGCGGCAGAAGAGTACGTGCGCGCTGATGTTCTTGAGCAGCATGTGCAGGCGCAGCGGCGGCGTATCCTGGCCGACTTGCCCGACCGCCAGGCGCACGTCAGGCGGGGCTATGGCTTTCAGGCGGCCGAACTGGCGGCGCGGCGTGCCAATCTGGTCGCGGACGTGCGGGCCGGGGACGCAGATGCCCAGCGGGAGCTGGCCAGGGTCAAAGCGCGGCAGCGGAGCCTGAATGCGTCGCGGCGGCGGCGTCTGGCTGAACTGGCGGCAGAGGCGGATCAGGTGCGCGGCGGCGAGGTTGAGTTTATCACGCACGCGCTGGTCGTGCCGGCAAGCGATCCGGAGATTGTCGAGCAGTTCGACGTGCAGGTGGAGAAGGTGGCGATGGAGGTTGCGACCTCCTTTGAGGAGAGCCGCGGCGCGCGCGTGCAGGATGTTTCGCGACCTTATCTGGCGCGCCGCGCCGGCCTGCCCGACTGGCCGGGGTTCGACATCCTGTCCGTGAGGCCTGGGGACGAGGCCCGCAGCATCGAGGTCAAGGGCCGGGCCCGGGCGGGCCCAGTTGAGATGACCGACAACGAATGGGCCAGGGCCTGCAACCTGCGCGACGACTACTGGTTGTACGTTGTTTTTGACTGCGCGACGTCGCACCCGCGGCTCATCCGCGTGCGTGACCCGTTCGACAAGCTGCTGGCCAACAGTCGCTCGTCGAATTCGGTTACCGTCAACGTTGAGGCGCTCTATGGCGCTGCGGAAGCGTAATGGGAGGGACAACATGGCCGCAAGACAGCCGCGTTACAGCAAAGAGGAGTTCGCCCAGCGCGGCCAGGCACTTTACGAGAAGTGCGTGAGGGCGCAGGTGGAAAGAGGCAACCGCGGGCGGATCGTAGCAGTTGACATCGAGACGGGTGAGTTCGAGGTGGGAGACGATGCGGTAGCCGCCTCCAGCCGGCTCCTGGCGCGCTGTCCGGATGCGCAGCCGTGGTGTGTGCGCATCGGGTACCGGGCGATGCACCGGTTTGGGCAGTTGCATGGCAGCGGCGCGCGAGGGTTGCGGGGCGGGTCAACGCCGAGCCACTCTATGCGGCTGCGGAATAGTAGAGGGAGATAAAGAAATGGGGGTAACACAAGTAACAGTCCTTATCCGCAATCCGGCCGAGCCGGACAGAACATGGGAAGGACTATTCCTTGTCGATACCGGCGCGATCGATTCGCTGGTTCCCAGGCCGCAATTGGAGGCCATCGGTCTCAGGCCCAAGGGGCAGCGTGTATACGGGCTGGCAGACGGCAGCGAAATCCGGCTCGACATCACGACTGCAGACATAGAGTTTATGGGTGAAATCGTCGGTGGGACGATTGTGTTTGGCGCGGAAGACGCGGAGCCGCTGCTGGGGGTGACCGCGCTGGAATCGGTGGGCATAGAGGTCGATCCGCGTAATCAGACACTCAAGAGGTTGCCGACGACGCGACTCAAATTCCTAGGAACTAGCCAGGGTTGATTGACCTTGTGGAGGTATCGTGATGGAGAACAAACGAGATCACATTTTTTTGAGTTACGCTACTGAGGATTGGCCATTTTGTGAGTGGCTCGGCCGCCGGCTCGCTGCGGAAGGGTACGCCATATGGTGCGACCGACTGAAGATGCTGGGGGGAGAGAATTGGCCTAATGATATTGAGATCGCGATAGCCGAACGAACATTTCGGATGCTTGCACTAATGTCGCGGGCGTCGATGCGCAAGCCCAATCCACAGGGGGAATGGCAAAAGGCTAGAGCCATGGGGGCTAAGTTAGGAGTTGAAGATTTCCTTATTCCATTAAATGTTGAAGGTCTTCGATCTGATGAGATTATATGGAATTTTCAAACAATCAATTACATCAGTTTTTCACATAGTTGGTCCGATGGTCTCGCCGCCGTACTGAAAAAACTCCACTCGGTCTCGGCACCCAGAGTTTTGAAGGAAGGACGACGGCTCGCAATAGAATCAACTTTCATGAAGACAGCCATCCGCGAAGAATCTGAAATATTGGTGAGCAACTGCTTTGAGATTATTCAGATACCTCGCTACTTGCGCATATATAGCGTTAATGCCAGTCCTATCTCCAAGAGTGAGGGACACGAATTGCGAAAGGAGTGGGCATGCAGTGATGTTACGCCGTCTACAGTATTGGCATTCCATGATCCGCCGACTGACGTTGCTGCGAGGCATAATTTCCAATACGTCAAGCAGGTTGCTTGGCGCGATGCCATTAAAGTGGATGGCATTGACTCTCGCGACCTTGTGGTCAGGCTTATTCGAAGATGCCTTGATAGACTCATGACAGAATTCGGATTGAAATATTCCGAAGCCAGCGGAAATTTCTTTCTTCCCCGTGGTCTTCTACATAACGACCGTGTCCCGGTTACCCTTCCGAATGGGAGGAAAAGCTGGTTCTCTGGAGTCGGTGAACGCAAGTATTCAACCGCGAAAGGTGGAGAGGTTTACAGATACCATCTGAGCCCTTCGTTTGACATTGTGCGTGAAGATAATGAACCCACTGCGCTGTTTTTGCGAAATCGAGTCCATCTGACCGACAGTAACGGTAAGGAACTGGAAAGACGTAAGATTCCATCGCGACGTAAGCATTTGTGCAGAAGCTGGTTCAATCGAGAGTGGTGTGTTCGAACTCTCGGCATTGCACAAATGCTCGCCAATGATGATATGCATATCCGATTTGGACCAGAGGGAGAGCAGCAGCTTGTCATCGGTGCTGAGCCAGTTGCAATGGAGGTTTCTCACAGGATCTGTGACGAACTTGTGGGTGAAATCGATGAAAGCTACACGACATGGTATTCGGGAGAAGAAGCAGGATCTGATGATTTCAACGAGGAAGAGTGAAGACGGTATGCAGAGAGAATTAACGCTCCTATCTGAACCGACTCTAGAATTTCGGTACGGCCAGCAATTGTCCGACCCACGAGACGGACTCTCACTTTTTGGCCCGTACGATGCAGACTTGCCTAGTCATCCCGGGGCACTGACCTATGGTGTTGTTGGTACATCGGAGGGGTTAGATCAATTCGCGGCATGGTCGCGCGCGATGCTCCGATCATGGACGCATGCCCCAAAGGGACGTCACCGCTTGTGGCCCCCATATCCGGGATTCCAAGCGGCGTTTGCCTGTAACTGGCATAGTGAACCTGCTTGGCGTCGAGTGCTGGACAGTCACACATTGAGCGACTTAGCGCGACGGCATGACCCGTATGAAAGAGTCTATTCTGTTGTTGAAGAATATCTTGAGGCCTTCAAAGAACTGGAGAAGCTCGATCAGCGCATCAATGTCATGGTTTGCATAGTGCCTGACGAGATCTATAAGACTTGTCGGATCAAGTCGCGTGTGTCGAATCCAACTGGCGAAAACGTTTCAAGCAAGCGAATCAGGGAGCGCAAGAGCGGCCAACTTGATATGTTCTCGACGTATGCGCCGGAGCAGTACGAACTCTCACTTGATTTTCGGCGTCAGATCAAGGCGCGGGCGATGGCGTATGGCGTTCCGATTCAGATAATTCGCGAATCTACTCTGCGGCTAAGTGACGAAACTCCGTTCGGCCAAAGACAGCTAACTCCACTATCCCATCGCATGTGGAACCTAACCAGTGCACTTTACTACAAGGGAGGGGGTAAACCGTGGCGGCTTGCCACAGCACGGGAAGGTGTGTGCTATATAGGGCTCGCATTTCGACGACGCGATGCCGAAGGCGGACCTCAAACTGCGGCATGTGCAGCGCAGATGTTCCTTGATGATGGCGATGGCATAGTATTTTTGGGGAATTATGGGCCATGGTACTCGCCCAAGACCAGGCAGTTTAGACTTACGGCTGAGGCAGCGCATGATTTGCTGGAAGGAGCCTTGGAGACCTATGCGCAGTTGCACGGAAAGGCATTAACAGAAGTCTTTCTACATTCTCGGTCCGAAATCAGCGCCGAAGAATTTGAAGGATACCGCTCTGCCGCACCTGCCAGTATCAAAATTGTCGGTGTTCGAGTGCGGCCTTGGCGTGACGGTCCCAGGCTCTACCGGCCAGACAAGTCCTGGCCGGTGATCCGAGGCACATTTTGGCAGCACTCACCTACGAGAGGATATCTCTTCGGTACGGGGTTCAAGCCAAGGCTCGGCACCTACGACGGATGGGAAACGCCGGTACCTCTTCAAATGGACGTTCAACATGGTGATGCGAATGTGACTGAGGTAGCGCGCGACATCCTCGGATTAACAAAACTTAATTACAACGGATGTAATGCTGGCGACTCTCAGCCGGTTACAGTCAAGTTTTCTGATGCAGTGGGCGAGATTCTGGTTAGTAACCCGACGGTGACTGACCGGCAACCTACGTTCAGGTATTACATCTGACCAGCTATTCCAGGGACTCACGTTGTCCACGTATCCACCATAGCACATGTGGTCCAGTTTTTGGGGCCAAGCTCGCAGCGCCTAAGAGAGTTCGCACAAGCCCCATTCCCTGATGGGTATTTCGGTAGCGATCAGACTTCTCTGTGTGGTTACTCTAGATTGGTAGGAGGATAGTAGCATGGACCCTGTGACATTCTTACAGCACACAGATGGAGGTCGATTGGAAGAGACAACATGAGCCAACTCGGTTTGCTGACCGGCATTTACGCTGATGTCGAGACGTACGGGGCGCTGATAGACAGGGTAATTGACCGCCTGGGGCGGGGGCAGGTTGACCCGACCGAGCCGGACCAGAAGAGGCTGGCGCAACTTTTTGTTGATGCAAGCGATCAAGGTCTGGCGTCGCAGTCCCTGAAAGCGTTGATGTTGGACAGCCTGCTCAGGACAAGCACTGCTGAACCTATGGCAGACTTGAAGCTGCTAGGTGAACGTCTTCAGAGCGGTGATGTGGATCATGCGTTTCTGAAGCAGATCGAGGAACTCGCAAGACAGCTGGAACAGAAGCGGGTGGACATTGCGCGTCAGATACGGGGCTGTTGATGACCATGAGACTCTTGATAGGGCTATTGGGGAATCTACTGGAATGGGCGCCGAAAGGTTATGAGGCTTGGAAGGTAAAGCAGCTTGAGACTTTACGTGCGATCATTGACGTGGCGTTTTGAACGGCGCGCGCCCAAGGCAGCGGCACTCGAGTCCGTGGTGACTGAAGCTAGTCGGCGTAGTCAGATGCGTAAGAGATTGTCGGCAACTAGACATAAGGGGTATAGAGAGAGGGTATGAATTCGCCTGCTGTCACTTTTCAGACCGTCACCTTTTCAGACGGGACTGTAGTTGAACTTGAAGAATCTGACGTTATGGTTCTCGTCGGCCCGCACAATGCGGGCAAAAGTCTTGCGTTAACTGAACTCGAAGGGCACTTTAGCGGCTTGGTAGGATCCAAGGTTGTTTCGACGGCCTCAATTCGTAAGACTGGATCAAAGGAAGCGTTCACTAAATGGGTTGAAAGACATGTGCGAATTGAACCCCAGGGCTCCCATTGGACATACTCTGCGTTTGGGAACAGTCTTTATACCCCTAATCCACCAGATCAATTGTGGCCTCAACACATTCAGTCTTTCAATCGATTGTTCTGTAAAAGGATTGCGACTGAAACCCGTATAACGGATAGCAATCCTGTTGAAGCAATTGATATCTTGGCTGGCATGCCCATACATCCTATTCAAATGATGTTCAAGAATGTCGAACTTGAACTAAAGATAAGCGAATACTTTCGGCGAGCCTTTGGCAAGGACATCATTCTTGATCGAGCGTCCGGAGCGAACTGGCATTTGCTGGTGGGCGACCGCTTGACACCTCTAGAGGGAGAAGATCGAATATCAGATGCCTACCTAAGTCGAGTTCGCCTCTCCACCGTACAGTTGAATCAGCAGGGAGACGGGATGAGAAGTTTCGCTAGTGTGATCATGCACCTCCTTGCTCCGACAACTTTCACTCTCCTTATGCTCGATGAGCCGGAGGCATTTCTACATCCCCCTCAAGCTCGTCTTCTCGGAGAAATCATTGCTACTCAAAAGTCTCCCCGCGCGCAACTTTTCTTGGCTACACATAGCCCCGATGTGCTCCAAGGCCTAATCAATGTTGCTACTGAGCATCTGCGTCTCTTGAGAATGCAACGTGACGGCAACGTAAATCGAATCAAGGAACTGGATAAGGAATTCGTAAAGGAAATCAGTCGTGATCCTTTGATGAAGCACTCCTCGGTTCTGTCTGGGCTTTTTCACAAAAGAGTGATTGTCTGCGAAGGAGATGCAGATTGTATGTTTTATGGCTCAATTCTCGACCTGACAGAGATTCACGGAGAGACGCATCCCGACGTTTTGTTTGTTCACGGCGGCGGCAAAGACCGGTTGGCCAAACTTGCAAAAACGCTGATTGCCCTTGACGTGCCGGTCGATATTGTCGCTGATATGGACCTCCTGAATGACGAGAATATTTTTAGGGCCATCGTTGAGGCGCTCGATGGTGATTGGGATGTCGTGAAGCCGATGGCTAGAGCCATAAAAAAAGCGATCGAAGAGCACAAACCTTGGTTGAACGCTAACGAGATTAAGAAAGGTATTGTGGAAATTCTGGACCGGCTGCCGTCTACAGGAGAGTTTCCGGAACGACAGCAGTCTGAGATAAGGAAGCTTTTCCGCAAAGCATCTCCGTGGGATGCTATCAAATCAGGGGGACAGGCCGCCCTTCCCCCGGGCGAAACAACTCGAAAGTTTCAAGAATTGCGAGAGTTTTGCAGCCAAATGGGCTTATGGATTGTACCAGTCGGCGAGCTGGAGGGTTTCTGCAAGTCCATTGGAGGGCACGGACCCCGTTGGGTGCGGCAAGTGATCGAGGAGCGGGATCTCGCGACCGATCAAGAACTTGAAAGCGCCCGCAAGTTTGTTAAGCAAGTATGGGAAAGTAGGCGTTCCTATGCTATGGGGGACACGGCGCAAGGGATTTAGCGCAAGGGTGAGCAAACTTAGAGAGGCAATCAAGAATGCTCGAGCATATTTCAAAGATACTTGCTACTGAAAAACTATTGGACTATCTCGCCAGCGGCATTGGGGCGACTGCCGGCCCTATCTTTCGTCCTTGGCAGGCATACATGGAGGGTCATGCGAAACGCATTTCCGCCCGGGCTGATGCCGATGCTTTGGCGATCATTGCGGAGGCTCAAGCCGATGCACGTCAGTATTTGATCGCGCCGGGTGCAGATGTACAAGGGGCGGTAGAAATCACCCACGAAAACATCATGCAGCGAATCGAATTCCAGGAGAGGAAGCGTCTCGCCAATATCAGGTCGGTCGTGGAGAGTGCTGCGGAAGAACTGGGCGAAAAGGAAGTAGTCGATCACGAACCGGATCATGATTGGACCGCGCGCTTCTTCGACTGTGTGCAGGACGTATCGTCTGAGCATATGCAGAAGCTATGGGCTAAAGTCCTATCCGGGGAAGTCGAAAGCCCTGGGCGGACCTCGCTCCGAACTCTGGATACCCTCCGAAACATGACGAAAAGAGATGCCGAGCTTTTCGATGAATTCGCCGGCTACGTTATTGGAGGCAAGTTTGTGTTCAACGACGATCATTTTGTGCAACGCCTCGGCGCTATGAAACCCAAATACCTACTGCACCTTCAGGATTGCGGTTTGGTAATCATTGCACCGTTTTTGAGGTGGACTGGAACATTCGGGGATGGGGAGAGATCGTTTTTTCTCTATCAGGGTGGCGCTCTGCTGATCGAGAAAGAGAAAGGCGCTTCAGATAAGTTGGAGATTCCCATAGTCTCGCTCACAGCCGCTGGCAAAGAACTTTTCCAGATTGTCCAAGGGTCAGTACAAAAGGCTTACTTACAAGACTTCGCTACCTTTCTTCAAAATAGGGGCTGCCAATTGTATCTCGTCGATGAAGTAGTAAATTTGCCTGAAGGCGGGTTTAACTACACCAGTTGCGAGTTAATTGAGCCAAGACCCATACAATCAGGAATGCCGACCTTATGACAGACAAACGCCTGATTGAAGTTGAATTTCCGCTTAAGCAGACCTCGCTCGACTCTGTGCACGAGAAAAACGTGCGGCATGGGCACATTTCCACGCTGCATATCTGGCCGGCGCGTAGGCCGCTGGCCGCTTCGCGGGCGGCGCTGATTGCGACGCTGCTGCCGGACTCTGGCAACGCGGAGAAGCGCAAGGAGATTCTGGAGCGGATGGCCGGCCGTGTCGTGGAAAAGATCGAGCGGCGGCGGGTCAACGGGCGTCAAGTTGAGAAGGTGAAGGAGGAGACGGTCGGCGGCATTCTTCACTGGGGGCGGGAGAACGGGCCGGACCTGCAGTGGTTCCGCGATGAGATTCGTAAGGCCTACGGGGGCCGTGCACCCAAGGTTCTGGACCCGTTTGCAGGGGGCGGCGCGATCCCGCTTGAGGCGATGCGTTTGGGCTGCGAAGTTACGGCCATGGACATCAACCCGGTCGCCTGGTTCATCCTCAAGTGCACGCTTGAATATCCGCAAAAGCTGGCCGGGCAGACGCGGCCGCTGCCGGAGTTTGCGCTGCACGACGGCGAGTTCATGGAGGCGTTTCTCAAGAGTAAGGAGTTCAAAGGCGCGTCACTGCGAACGATGCTGGAGCGGCTCGGGCATGGGAAGGGTGAGACGCAGTTAAATTACCTGAGCCAGGAGGATCCGATCCTCGAGGCCGATCTGGCGTGGCAGGTGCGGGCCTGGGGGCGATGGGTGCTGGCCAGGGCGCGCAAGGAGCTAGCATCCTACTACCCGACCTACGCCGAATTCGTGCCGCTGGGGTCCGATAGCGAAGATGATGACCCGCCTCCTATACAGCTGTTGGAGGTCGATGCAGATGGTGTAGCGCAAATCGATCCGCTCAACGCCGAATATGACGATGACTACCTGCGCGACCCGCGAAACCCGCGCTGGATCGCCAAGCCGACGGTTGCCTACCTGTGGGCGCGTACTGTGATTTGCAAGCAGTGCCGCGCTACGTTGCCCCTGCTCAAGACACGCTGGCTGTGCAAGAAGGAGCGCAAGCGGGTGCTGCTGACGATGGAGCCGGACGCCGACGGAACCGGTGTCGTCTTTGGGGTGGAGCCGGATGTGCCGCGCGTCGGCGGCAACGCGGCGCAGCGCCGGGAGCATGACAGGCGCGCCGGCGCGGGCACAATGTCGCGTGCCGGCGCTACCTGTCCCTGCTGTGGCGTCATCATGACGATGGAGGATATCCGCCTGGAGGGGCGAGCGGGGCGGCTGGACGCGGTGATGACAGCGGTTGTGGTCAACGGACCAAAAGGAAAAGAGTACCGACTTCCGACCGAGAACGAGCGCACGGTGGCAGAGGTGTCAGAGCGCGAACTGCAAACGCTTTACGCTGACATTCCCTTCGGGCTGCCGGAAGAACCCACTCCCAAAGCCGGAAGCGGGGCGTCGCGAGCATTTTCTGTGGACGGCTATGGTTTTGACACGTGGCGCAAGCTGTTTACAAACCGGCAACTCCTGGCACTTGGCGAGTTCGTTAGTGCCTTGCGTGACATGCCGAAGGAACTCGACGGCTATCCCACCGATTGGGCAGAGTCTATTGTGGCCATGTGCGCCCCCATAATCAGCCGTATGGCAGACCGAGGAAGTACGCTGGCTACATGGACAAATAACCCCGAAAAAATAAGAAGCACCTTTGCGCGGTTTGCATTGCCGATTACATGGGACTTTTCGGAGTTTGCCCCGCTATCCGATACCACAGGAGGGTTTGTTCAATCGATAGATTGGGTTTTTAAGGTCTGTGAACATCTGCAACAGAGCGTTGAAACGGCTAGCTGCGGGAATAGTATCTGCGAGTCAGCAGTGTCCTGCCCGGTCAACGCCGTTGACCTGATTCTAACTGACCCTCCATACTACGATGCGATTCCATATTCCGACTTGATGGATTTTTTCTATGTCTGGCTGAAGCGTTCTCTTCAGGGGCTGTCTCCCGAAATTGAGCATACCTTTTCCAGAAGTCTCGGACCAAAGTGGGATCACAACTCTAATGATGGCGAGCTGATAGACGACGCCAGCCGGTTTGGTGGTGACAGAGAACGGTCGAAACAAAACTACGAAGATGGCATGGCACGCACTTTCCGTTCTTGTCATTCTGCGTTGAAGGGCGACGGTCTGCTTGTAATCGTTTTCGCAAACAAACAGCCGGATGCCTGGGAAACTTTGGTTGCTGCCCTGATTCGAGCCGGTTTTGTCGTTGACGGGTCGTGGCCAATACAAACAGAGATGGGGAACCGGAATCGAGCCATTGCTTCCGCCGCCCTGTCGTCGTCAGTATGGATAGTCTGCAGGAAGCGACCTCCCTCCCGCCCCGGCTGGGACAGCAGCGTGCTGCAGGAGATGCGGGAGAACATAACCCAGCAGTTGCGCGACTTTTGGGACGCCGGCATACGCGGGCCGGACTTCGTGTGGGCGGCGACGGGGCCGGCGCTGGAGGCGTTCAGCAAGTACCCGGCGGTCAAGAAGGCAAACGACCCTGACAAACTGATGAGCGTATCCGAGTTTCTGCGCGAGGTGCGGCGCATGGTCGTCGACTTCGTGGTCGGCCGCGTGCTGTCCCAGGACGGCGAGGAGGTGGTGACGGGGCTGGACGACGTCACCACCTACTACCTGCTGCATCGCAACGACTTCGGCATGGACGACGCGCCGGTCGGCGGCTGCATCCTCTACGCGCTCTCCTGCAACCTTTCCGACGCGGCGCTGGTGAACCAGCATGACTTGCTGGCGAAAGGCAAAAAGCGCGGCGCCGGCGAAGCGGTTGAGCAGGAGGGCAGCGAGGAGGAAGGCGGCGGGGGCGGCGCCAAGGTCAAGCTGAAGCCATGGAACCGGCGCACGGGACGCAATCTGGGAGTTGAAGGCCCGGGCGGGCGGCCTGTACCTCTGATAGACCAGGTGCACAAGCTGATGCAGCTCTGGCGCGGCGGCGACCAGGGCAAGGTGAACAGTTACATTGATGAACGCGGGCTGCAGCGCAACGCGCTGTTTGTGCAGATCCTGCAGGCCTTGATCGAGCTGGCTGATGCCGGCTCCGGGGAACGCTCGATCCTGGAGGCGCTCAGCAATCATGTTAAGAATCGAGAGCGTGTGAGGCCGACGCGCCAGGGCCAGTTTGTTTTAGAATAGATCCGCCATTACTTCTGGGCGTTCACAGCAGACGGGATGTGGGCCCTGTCCTACCATGTAGCAAATAAGGACTGCAAGATGGCCAAGATTCAGGGGTTCAGAGTAAGGAATTTCAAGGTGCTCAAGGATGTGACCCTGGGCCGCCTGTGGGATCAACGCGAAGGCCAGCCGCTCACTGATTTGACGGCGGTCATCGGCAAGAACGGGGTCGGCAAGAGTGCCCTGTTCGATGCGTTCGGTTTCCTGGCCGATGCTCTGAACTCCGGCGTGGAAGTGGCCTGCGATGCGCGCGGGCGCGGCGGCTTCGAGAGGATAAGGTCTCAAGGAGAAACCGGGCCAATCGAATTTGATGTCTATTACAAAGAGAATCGGAACGCCCGGCCGATTACCTACGAAGTTGCTATCGATGCGGACGGCTCCGGACGCCCCTACGTGGTGCGGGAACGGCTCAGGCAGAGACGAAAGGGGCAGAAATACGGTCGGCCGTTTTCGTTTCTGATGATCAATGACGGCAAGGGATGGGCATGGAAAGGAGAAGAGGACGGGTATGAGATTGACGAAAGCAAGGAGTGGAGAGACATAAATGCATTGATCCTGTTTTTCGCGAGAGAGGAATCGAGCGAGACCGAGATCATTGAATTGGAGGACCGTCGCAGGCTCGGCATTGCCACGCTGGGCGCCTTGAAACAGCACCCGCGCATTTCCGCTTTCCGCCGCTTCATAGAGGGATGGTATCTCAGCTACTTCACGCCGGACGCGGCGCGCAGCCTGCCGCTGGCCGGGCCCCAGCCGCATCTCAACATCCACGGGGACAACCTCGGCAACGTCGTCCAGTTCATGGAGCGCGAGCATCCACAGCGCTTTGAGACGATTCTTGAGGGTATTGCCGGGAAGATACCCGGCATTGACCGGATCGATACCGAAAAGACAAGCGACGGGCGCCTGCTGCTCCGTTTCAACGACAGAGGCTTTGAAGACCCTTTCTATGCCCAGCAGATGTCGGACGGGACGCTGAAGGTCTTTGCTTATCTGTTACTGCTCGAGGACCCGACGCCGCCTCCGTTCCTTTGTATTGAAGAGCCTGAGAACGGTCTGTATCACAAGCTGCTGGAGACGCTGGTCGACGAGTTTCGCGCGCACGCCAGCGGGCCCGGAGGTGGTTCGCAGATCTTCGTCACGACACATCAGCCTTATCTTGTGGACGCGCTCAACCCGGAGGAGGTCTGGATTCTGGAGAAGGGGACGGACGGTTTTTCGACGATCCGCCGGGCCAGCGACGATCCTCTCGTCAAGAACCTGGTTGCGGAGGGGTTGCCGCTGGGTGGCCTCTGGTACAGCGACTATCTTGACGCGAGGTGAGCTGATGCATTTTGAGATCCTCGTTGAAGACCAGTCCGGCAAGAGGGCGCTTGACGTTCTGATCCCGAAGATCATCGGCGCGCAGGATACATTCAAGGTGAGGGGCTACAAAGGAATTGGCCGCATTCCCAAAGACCTTAGACCCAGGACCCAGGCCAATAGACGCATTTTGCTCGACCAGCTTCCCAAGTTGCTCAGGGGGTTTGGGCAGACATTCGTCAATTATCCCGCCAACTATCCGGCAGTGTTGTTTGTGGTCTGTGACCTGGATGACAAATGTCTGAAGAGATTTCGGCAGGAGCTTTTCTCAGTCCTCCATGCGTGCAATCCTAGACCGGACACCCGCTTCTGTATTGCCATCGAAGAGGGCGAGGCCTGGCTGCTCGGTGACATACCCGCGATCAAGGCAGCGTATCCGCAGGCCAAGGATTCTGTTTTGAACGGTTACGTCAATGATTCGATATGCGGTACATGGGAGGTCCTGGCGGACGCCGTGTTCCCGGGCGGCTCCAAGGCGCTGGCGGGAGGGGGATGGCAAGCGGTGGGCAGGGAGAAGTCGATATGGGCGACGAAAATCGCCCCGCTAATGGACGTGGAGAACAACGCATCCCCCAGTTTCCAGTACTTTCGGGGGAAGATGCGGGCGTTGATTTGAGAGTCGATGCTGAAACCATATTCCGGATAGCGACCGGCGAGACAACTGCTTTTTTCCACGGAGGACACGGAGGGACACGGAGAACTGCTTTTTTGTCCGCGGAGGGACGCGGAGAGGCGCGGAGAACACCAAGGGCGTATCGATTTTTTTGTGCGCAGCCGTTCGCAGAGTAAGCGCACTTTGCCCGCGTAATTCGCTGTTCGGACAAAGGTCAATGAGGTCCGGACAAATCCCAGATGACGATGGGCCTGCCCCCCAGGCCGTTACAGAAGACTCAATTGCGTGCAAAGAGGACAAAATGAGCAAGAAACGTACCTGGACACCCTGGCACGAGGTCGTAAGCCTGCGCGATGATCTGAAGAGCGGCGAGCTGTCGCTGGCCGTCTTCGCCGCCGACCTGTATGACGTGTTGCTGCAAAAAGGGCAGCGGAAAGTTTACGAGGACCCGGCCGAGTTCTTCGCCCTGACCTACCCGACGTTGAACCTGCGCGAGCTGGCGCGGGACGTGGCGATGCGCCTGGCGGGCCGCAGCGACAAGGCCTATCGCAAACTGTCGGTCACCTACGGCGGCGGCAAGACGCACACGTTGATCACCCTTCGCCACCTTGTCCACGCCCCTTCCGCGCTGCCGGACCTGCCGGCCGTGCGTGACTTCAAGGCGCATATCGACTTTCGGTTGCCGCACGCGCGGGTGGCCGCGCTCTGTTTCGACAAGATCGACTTGGAACTGGGCGTGGAGACGCCCGCGCCGGACGGGTCCACCAGGATGCTCAGGCATCCCTGGAGCGTTCTCGCTTACCAGCTGGCCGGAGCCGACGGGTTGCGCATGATCAGTGCCAGTGGAGAGGATGAGGAGCGAGACACGCCGCCGGCGGAACCCCTGCTCGTTGGGCTGTTATCGAAGCCGCAGGAGGAAGGACTTTCCACGCTTGTGCTCCTGGACGAAGCGTTGATGTATCTGCGGGTGCAGGTCGAGACCGATCAGTCGGCGCGCGGGCGCATGGTCGCCTTCTTTCAGTACCTGACGCAGGCGGTCGTCAAGGTGGGCCGCTGCGCGATGGTGGCCTCGTTGCTCGCTTCCGACCCGGGCAAGCATGATGAATTGGGGAATGAGATCCTGCGCCAGGTGTCTGAGGTCTTCGGGCGCCAGGAGGAGGAGGACGCCAGCCCGGTGAGCAGGGAGGATGTGTCCGAGGTATTGCGGCGGCGCTTCTTCAAACCGGAGTCGATCAGTGACCCGGGTCGATTCAGTCCGCACGTTACATCGGTCGTGAACAGCCTGGCTGCGCTCGATCCACAGACGAAGAAGGAGCGTAAGGCGACCGAGGACAGATATCTCAGAAGCTATCCCTTTCACCCTGATCTCACCGAGATCTTCTACAGCCGCTGGACCCAGATGGATGGATTCCAGCGGACGCGCGGCATCCTGCGCACCTTTGCGATCGCGCTGCGGGACGCGGAGAAGTGGGATACCAACCCCCTGGTAGGGCCAAACGTTTTTCTGAGCAGACCGGGAGATGGGGAACTGGCCGAAGCGACCAGCGACCTGGCCGCCATCGCAACCTCCGAAGCAAGCGCCGGCGGCCACCAGGCGTGGCGGCCGATCCTCGAAGGCGAACTGGACAAAGCGCGCACAGTTCAAGCCGACGCGAGCGGCCTGAACGGTCGAGAGTTAGAACAGGCGGTCATTTCGGTCTTTCTCAGCTCTCAACCGGTCGGACAGAAGGCGCAAACGCGGGCGTTGCTGCTGCTGCTGGGCACGGCGAGGCCTGACAAGATCGAGTTGGAGAAGGCGCTGGTGGGCTGGACCTATCTATCCTGGTTTCTGGATGAGGTGGAGATGGGCCCAACTCGAGGGGACGGCGTGGATGATTTGCCCAAGGCCTGGCGGCTGGGGAACCGTCCCAATTTGCGCCAGATGCACGACGACGCGTGCCGGAACCGGGTTCCGCCCCAGCTGGTCGAATCCCAGCTCGTCGAGGCGATACGCAAAGAGAGATCTCTGACGGGCGGCGCGGCCGCGGCGGGCGCGCGGGTGCATACACTGCCGCAGGCGCCCAGGGACGTGCAGGACGACGGCGAGTTTCATTTTGCCGTCCTCGGCCCTGGATCCGCTTCGGAATCCGGCAAGCCGAGCGCGGAGGCGATACGCTTCATCGAGGAGACGACTGCGGCGGACCGCCCGCGCGTCAATCGCAATGCAATTGTCCTTGCCGTTCCCTCCAAAGATGGACTTGAGAGCGCCCGAGATCGCATTCGGCACCACCTTGGCTGGCAGGAGGTCGGGACGCAGCTCAAGGACCAGCCAATTGATCCGATCCGTGAGCAGATGCTTGTCGCGGAGACGCGTGCGGCCGGCGAGCGCATTTCTGAGGGCATCAGGCAGGCCTATTCGATCGTTGTCACCGTCAACGAGGCCAATGAGGTGCACGCTTTCCGGATCGCGGCGACCGGCGACCCGCTCTTCACGACCATCAAAGCCGACCGGCGCGCCCGCATCCAGGAGACCGAGATCAGTGCGGAGGCGATGATGCCGAACGGCCCCTATGACCTGTGGCGCGAGGGCGAGCAGGAACGCCGGGTGAAGGACCTGGTCGGCGCATTCGCCCAGTTCGCCAAACTGCCGAAGATGCTGCGCCACAGAGAGATTCTGGGTACGATTGTCCAGGGAATCGAGAGCGGAATCTGGGTAGGGCGCACGATGCGGCCGGACCGGACGTACAAGAGCCACTGGCGTACACGGGTCGATGACAGCGTGTTGAAGGATACGAGTCTGGAGGTCTGTCTGCCGGAGTCGGCTACGCTCAGCGACCTTAATCCGAAGCTGCTTGCGTACGGTGTGCTCCCGGAGCTCTGGCAGGGCGATGAGATCAGCGTGCAGTCCGTGTATGACTATTTCGCGGGCGAACGTGCGGTGCAGGTGCCGAAGGATGGGTACGAGGATACGTTTTTCATTCCGGCGTGCGGGCCGGACCAGGTCAGTGAGGCAGTTTCGCAGGCGGTCGCACAGGGGTCGATCTGGATGACCAACGGGCCCGCTTCGATCCTGGGCGAGCCGATCCCCGCCGGGGTACTTACGCCGGCGGCCGTGCTGAGATCGCCGCCGGACCAGATTGGGGTGGGCGAGTTGATGGCTGAAGAGATTGCGGATGCATGGCAGGACGGAAAGAGCAATGCGCTGGCCATCATGACCGCCATCTCGGCCAAGCGGGGAGTGAATCTGCCGTGGAGCGCGGTGCGATCCGCGATCGGGGAAGGGATTCGCGCGCAGTGGCTGGAGCTGTCTGAAGGGAGCGCCCCCCTGGATACGGATCTGTCGGGTGCTCAGGGTGTTCTGCTGCAGACGCCGGCGGCCAAGCCTGGCGGGGTCCGGGACGGCAGGGATGATTACCGGGAGGGGGTGGTGACGGCCGAGGCGACGTTGGAGGGGTATGGGATACAGGACCTGGGAGAGTTGATTCCGGAGATTCTTGAAGCTGCGGCCGGGGATCCGATCGTGTTCAAGGTTCGGATTGAGTTTGGCGGTGAAAAGGAGCCTGACGGGGAGAAGGTGGAGAGGATAAACGGTTTGCTTTCTGAGGCGCTGGAGGAGTTGCGGTTGGGTGGGGGCGGGTTGCGGTGAGGGATGCTTGGAGGGTTGGTTATGCCGATGACGGGCAAGACCGATCGATCCACGAAGGGGCGCGGAGAACTGCTTTTGATCCACGGAGGGACACGGAGAACGGCTTAACTGCTTTTGATCCGCGAAGAGGCGCGAAGGAACGGGGAAAGCGTCTTTTCTGTTTTGGCAGGGTCGATTAGAGTCCGTATTTGTCACATTTTGAATGGCTTTCGCCCAATGTCAACGAACCTTAATATGTCAACCAGACAGTCGATGGATCGAAGGAATCCGGCCGGTGCTGGCCAGCCTGCTCTTGCACGCTACGCACACCGATACCCAGCCGCGGCCCGACTAGGTCGGCGAATCATGGCTTTTCCTTTTTTGACGCATTGGAGACCAGCGACAAAGCGGCGAAGTTTCTGTGGGAGATCGCTCGTGAGCTTGTTGATGCCGTTCGGCGGAGTGTCACGATTGATTGGGCGCACCAAGAGAGCGTGCGAGTCTTCCTTCGGTCTGGATTTGTAGACGACGTTGACCGCACGATCGGGCGTGAAAATGGAATGAACTCAAACGAAGTGAGGCGGTTGATGTGGTCGAATCTCCGTCTGTTGGTTACGACTACCGAATGTTCTGAAGTGTTTCCGCATGCAGCAAGAGTTATCCTTGCCGCCACCTCTTGATATACAACACCTTGTGGTGTCTATGGTGGGTCCCTGTAACCAGACCAACGGCAGGGAGGGCTAAGAGTTTTCAGCCAATATCCTCTTTAATGGCCAGAATGCATTCCCACCTACATCAACCAATTTATTGATTAAGGTAGCCGTTTCTTCCTTCGTCGTATGATTGGCGTATAGAATTTCGAATGCTTCAATCCAGCCATCACTAGAATCCCAAAGGAACAACGTCTGTGGATTCTTGACCCGTGCTCCCCCTTCAAACAGATACAGATCGGCAATCTCAAGCGTATCTTCGGGCGCTGCTTGCGCAAGCAGGGGACTGACTTTGTCAAGTTCATGTTGCCAATTCAAGACCCCGTTGGTCTTTTCAAGGGTTTGTTTTACACGCTGTACAAGCCAGGCAGGTTCGAAAATACCGCTGTCAAGATTGATCCAAAGACCTAACTCCATGAGTATTTCCGGCTCTGTGACTCTCTCGATCAGCCAATCCCAGAGTTCCCTCAGTTTTCTCTTGCTTTCCGGATTGTTTGTAAAAAACTTCTCCGCTTTATTCCAAGAGATGAAATAACGCCCAAGAAAACTGACAAAGTGCGTGTGTTGTTTGAGATTGTTGGTTTCCCAAAACGCCTTTAACAGTTGATGATCTAACTCGAACTCTTTGTAGCGCATAAACGCAAACGCTAGGTGCTCCGCAATGCCTTCATTGGGTTCCTTGGAATGCCTTTGCCCACGAGGATAGTCACTATTTCCGATCTCCAGTGCTCGTTGGTAGAGGTTTTGGATTTCGGGATCAGAAATAATATCACCGTCTAGATTATTGGTAAGATACCCCTCCCATGCTGCGGTATAGAGCCATTTCTTCACTGCATCCTGGGGAAAGATTTGCGGCAAAAGCGTTCGAATCCAACCCTTGTCTCGAAAGTAAAATTGGGGAAGGAAACGTCCGTACATCGACATGAGGGCGCGTGTGTTCTCTCTCTCCAATACTTTTTCGTACAGTTCCTTGGCATCTCTTCTGATCATTTTGCCATCTTGCTCGACAAACAAAGTAAACACTTCGAAGGCTCTACCACGCACAGTGTCGACAGCCATGCGGAGCGGATCTGTCGCCCACTTACCGTCAGCGTCATCGTGCATCGCTCTGAGGTCTAGGGCGTTACTAGGTGTCTCGAATTGTTCATCTTCGGGTAATGGTTCAGGATATGAAAGGAGGTAGCTAATAATCCTGAAAATCCGGTCACGACATTTGCCCAATTCAAGCAACGCCTTCCCATCCTGTTCTGTCAACAGAGCCCGCAGAACGTCCGTTGCAACCAAGTGAACAGCATCCCAGTTAGCAAGCCAAGAATCAAACCAATTAGGCTCTCTTCTTCCGCGTTCAAATGGGACTTGCTCTCCAGATTTCTTGATCGCAATAAGAAGGTCAATTACTCCATCCCAATTTTCCTCAAGGGCCGTACTGCGGTGCTTTTGAATCGTCTCCTCGATTCCGATGAGATATAAGTAAGTGTAATAATGATCAAGAACATCTCTCTCGAAGAATAGTTCGGCGTTCTCGATGTACTCTGGCAACCGCCTTGGCATGTCGTCTCTCATCTGTTCGCCAATACCCCTCGCATTGACAGGATTGTACCTGTCTCTCTCTGTATTGTGTGCGTATAGTTCTTCAAGAGTCCATTCATTGCGAAGTTTTCCTGCTATCTCTGCGACAGGTCGACTCCCGAAATCTTCCAGTGGATCTAAACCACGAGATTGTATTTCCCTGAACTCGTCATCTACGCGTATGACTGGTCTTGGTTCATGGTTTGGATCAAGCTCAAAACCTGTTGCTTCTGCTTGCTCTTTCAGCTGGGGATTCCCATTGAGAAATGGAAGAATCGTGGAAAGTATATGTGAGCCATCACATCTCCTATCTTCAGGCAACTGGCTGAATTCTTGGATGGTTTTCTGCACGAAATCTTGCTTTTCGTCTTCGGATAACACGGAAAATCCCTTTTGCAAGGCTTTTTCGTATTCAGACCCAGAGGTAATATCGTAATATCGTTCAACCTCAAATAGTCGAAAAAAGGCTGCCTTGAGTTCCTTCGTGAAAATTTCGGGTAGCAAACTCCATGTGTAAAGCTTTAGCCGCCAGATGACTCGGCTGTCGGGAAGAGGTACAATATGGTTTTCGTAAACCCTTCTAGCCTGTTTTGATTCAACACATTCTCCACCAAAAATCCGATCAAGTAACGTTTTTAAGACAGCCACCAATTTCCGCACGTCACTTTGAAACGAATTGGGATCCATCTGGCCCAATTCAAAGTCAAAGAAATCCACGTCTGAAAATGAGTACCTATCGGTAGCCGCAAACACTGACGCGTTAATCTGCTTAGATCGCATTGACTGCATTAGAGCATCCCATTCAGATTCAGGCAGGCCTCTTCGTCTCGAGTCCTGTTCACCCAAGGCAACGACTTCAGCCATTACCCCTGTTACTAGGGCAAGCGCCTCTTCCGCGTATGTACCCTCTATAGCAGCTAGATGCTCGAAGATTTCAGTATGTGAGAGGTAATCAAAGAAGAAAGGGGTGTCGCTGTAACGAGACGATTTTCCTATTTCTTCCTCTGTGCGTACGATCAACACGGTCTTAGCGAGTACCAGAAAGTTCTTGTAGTCCTTGGCAGTGACGAGTGTTTTGCACATTTTAGAGTATTCGAAACCCGTCTGTTCAGCTGGACCATCCATCAACGCTGGCCACTTCTCTTTGTGAATTTTCTTCACTACTCGCGCCAATTGGTGTGCCGGCAGGGACTGGCAAATTCTCAAGAAGTAGTAGAGGAGCGTCTGATTTGACACATTCGGGAAAACCGGGATCTTAAGCAATATGTTTACCACATTTGCCGGACATTTCCCTCCCATGCGCACAAGATAATGCAGTTCCGGAATTCTGATGCTGTCGGGTCTTGAGTCTTCCTCAGATTCACTTGTGATACTCAAAAATCCATTCTTCCAGAGCCAACCTAGCCACCATTCGTCTGCTTTTGCGAAGAAGTACTGGCGAGCATCTAGATTGACGCCCAGAATCAATTTTAAGTCCTCTTTCATTCCCTTACTGCGCCCTTTCTTTTTCTGAACAATGCTATCAATAATCGTGTGTACATAGATCTGTTGTAATTTCAACGCGCTCCCCAATACACGGACGTAATTTTCCATCAGTTTTTCAAAGTCAGAGTCCCCGAAAGCTGCGAACTCTTTAGGTGTGAACGCTTTTAGATTTGCTCCAAGGTGGGTCAAGTCCGAAAGTTTCTTGTAGATCTCATCCAGAGTTCCGAAAGTATCCATAAATCTAGGATCACTTATCTTGCCTCCAGCATGTGATCCTGTAGCGTACTTCCTAAACAACCTCATCAGATTTGCCTCGCTTATCTCTTTGCTAAAGAGAGGGTAAAGAATGTCTCGGGCTGATCCCGCAGCTTGGCTCATCCATACCGGGTTGGCTCTGCCCTCTGGCCTCATCACATGGAAGACACCCATCAGCAAATCTGATGTGTCACGCCCCTGATGCTTTTTGGGATATTCACGAAAAAACTGGTCAATCCTTTTGCATAAGTCTTGTACTTCAGGACTTAGCAAGAGTGGAGACAGAGAGCCTGGATGATTCGCGGAACTTCTGGATTGGTTGTCCGTCATAATTAACTCCTATTGACAATTTCAGGATGTTTCTACCGGGAAGTTATCACGATAGTGACTTCTGTGCCGGTTAGACCGCATAGATTATACACGACTGTTCAATCCCTACGGCAGATTCATTGGCGTGTACATACACTAGACGCTGCATACTGCTCCGACTCCGGCGTTTAGGATGAGACCGACAAACGCGTGAGCAAATCCCCAAACACCAGGAATTTTGGATATCTCCAAGGATTGCGTCAGAGATTGGCCGATAGACAGGATGCGTCAAAGGCAGACGGCAACACAGCCACCGGCGTTCGTGCAGAGCCCCTGAGGAAGCAGGATTCTACTGTCGGGCCGAAGGGTGCCACCATGCTTACAGCTAACAGTTCAAACAAAGAAAGGAAGAGAACATAACGGCCGCTTGCCTGAGAAGGATCTGACAGATTTCGCGGAGGGCGGTGCTGGGCAGGAAGACTGCCCGATGGTTCACAATGGCGGAAGTGAGAGGTTAGAAGTAGAAGTAGCAAGTAAGAATGGGAAGAGAGATTCGCGATCCGCGGCGGCTGGCGCCGCTGTGGCGAGATTGTCCACGGATGCTGTTGGGTCAGGGAACGAAGGAGCAGCGCCGGCGCGTAAGAGAGAGCCGGTTCCGGAACGGAAGTGCTGCGAATGCGGCGGAGAGATACCGCCGGAGAAGGCGGATACGCGTGACGAGTGCCGCGATTGCTATTATGCGCGGGTGCGGCTAGAGGAGAAGGAGCGCAGGGCGGGAGAGGATGGGCAGAGACGGCGCGGCTTCCTGGAAGGGCGGAACCGGGGCAGGCCGCAACGCGGTCTGTTCAACAGAGACAAGCCGACTGGCCCGCTGCCGGCCGGGGGCGCAGGTAGTGGGCCGTTATCAGGTGGCGAGGGAGATGCATCAGGAGACGGCTGAGAATGCGTGGGTTCGAGCAGGGGAGCACCCTTACAGAGCAGGCAGCCTGATCGCGCACGTGGTTACCGGTGAGCTGGAAGTGCGGGCGGCGGCCGAGCGGCCCGGCACGGAATCATCTTGACAGCAAGGATATACTGAATCACTCATTTACAGGGTGAGACAAGACGTTGATGGGGCGTACTATCACCTTGTGACGCTTTGGCGAGAGACGAAAGAGGAACGGAGATTAGATGAAGAGTTCAGTTGACAGGTTGGCAGCAGATGAAATCGCGGAGATGGCGGACAGCGGTCGGGACATTTCGCGGTTTTTACCAATCAGGGAACCATGAGGCAGCCGCCTACAAACATCAGTGTCGAAATCACGCAGGAGATGTTGCAAGAACTCGATCAATTGGCGGCTGCGTTGCGTATCAGCCGCCAGGCAGCAATCAACGCCTGTCTGCGAAAGGCCCTGGATCAGCATCTGTTGGCCGAACGCGGCGAAACATGACCACCAACACTTCTGAGAGCGGGCTCGAAAGCCTTACTGCACGGCGTTGACAGGTCAGCTGCGGTGAAGGCCAAATCGTCTACTGATTTGCTGTGAGTTTTGGGTACAGCAGCGAGGCGCAAAACAGACACAGGAGGCCTCGTCCCAGCTCTGTTTTTGGATCGACAAGGCCAACCGGGTGTACATTGACGTTACGCTGTTTCCTGATGATGTGCGCGAGGTCTACCGACTCTTCATCAAGCATTTCGGCATCGTCACACTCCGTGATCAGCTCATAGAATGTTCCGGAGGAACGTAGAGTTTGCGTCAGGAGGTTTTCTACTTTTCTACCTACCTGTAATGGTAAAGTTGCGTCAATCTTCAGGTCACCGATGGCTTCGCCGAATGTCTGGTCATGGCCAGTAACTTCCAAGGCAAGCTTTCTGATCATTTCTTCCCTCCCGCCATCTGAATATGTTTTTGCTGCAGCAGAGAGGCGTTTGTTTTCTGAGAGCAGCTTTCCACGTTCGGTTTTCAGAATGGCGATTTCCTCGTCCTTCGTTTGGGATTCGGCACGGAGTGACTCAATATTGCTCTGCTGTCTCAACAGAATCTCTGCGCGCTCGTTGTCAGCCTGATCCAGAAATTTCAGAAGCTCCGACAAAGTCTGGTCGATTCTCTCGATATTCTGTTGGAGTTCCGCGGCGTCTTGAGCATTCGATCTGTCCTGGCCGAGTATTGTCTGGGGAGGTGTGAAAGAGGACTCAGAGGTCAGATCATCGCCGAATTCTGCGATAAGAGCATGGTACATCCTGGTGTTGCGTGGATAGACCCAGCAAACACGCTGTGGGTCCCATCTCCGGCCCTGAATCCCTCTCGCCCTTTCCTTTTGGGCGGCTGGAATGGAAAGAAGATATTCGGTTTTTGTCTCCTGAATTCGAATCACTGTAGTTCCTCCTGGTTCGTTTATTCATTCGTTGACCAAGCGCAAAGCCGCTCAGAACGGGTCTAGGCGATTCTTTGACGGTTCAGGTATTAGACAGACCTATTGAGCTGTTGCGGCCGTCCAGCCGACACAATCCTTGCGAGCAGGGATGATGTGGGTGCAGGGGCGGCGTTCTGTGAGCTAGAATGGCACGTCTTCGCTTTGCCTTGGATCTGGTGTCAGGCCTTGGGCCTCTTCACGTGCGCTGAGAAACCTCACGGTCCGGGCCCGCACTTCCAGCGAAGCGCGGGCGTTCCCGTCCCGGTCGGTCCACGTGCTCGGTTTTCTCATTTCACCGACAACCAGCACACGCTGCCCCTTTGTCAGGTACTGGTTGCATGTCTCAGCCTGCCGGTCCCATACTGCCACACTGAACCAAATTGTCTCCTCCTGTGCCGTCCCGTCCTGGGTCCTCCAGCGGCGATTTGTCGCTACGCTGAAAGAGGTCACCGGCGTCCCATCCTGCATAATCTGCATCGTCGGATCTCCGCCCAAATTGCCCACTAACGTGATCTGCTGGTACATCGCAATCTCCTATGTGTGAAGCTGTGAAGATTCAGGCAACAAACCGTGCGTGGCGGCTTGCGCTCGGGGACTGCCTGCAACGCCGGCTTGGGCCCGGTATGAAAGACCCCGTTGAAAGAACAGCGCGGAATGCAAGCGTTGCGTAGAGTATTATCCTGGCCGTCTCCTCTGTTGCCGTAAGAGGGCCCCTACTATCGTAATCTCATAGTAGGAGTAGTCGTCGCCGAGCAGCTCCTTGACCTGAGACAGGGGGCTACCGCCTGCGGCTCTGAAGGCCCTCCTGATCTCTTCAATCCTCTCAGCCGGCGGCAGCATTGGCCTCAGGTCAATGTCCATTCCGCCCTCTATGAGGCGTTCCAGATGACCGGCTATGGTGCTCATCTCGAGGTTCCGTTCTTTCGCTATCTGTTCAACAGACAGGCCTTGTTCCAGCATCTGTCTGGTCGTTTCGTAGGTCGCTCCCCTTCGCTCCCTTCTTTGTCTTCTGCTTCTTCGTGCAACGGGGATGCTGCGCTCCGTCAAGCCGTGCCGGCGCGCGTAGCTGCCGATCACGGTAATGAATGCATCGCCCATCTCCTTCAGTTTCTTTCCTTTCATACCGGAAATGCGGGAAAGACTCCTGCGATTCTGGGGAAGGTAGTGCGCCATCTGCTGGAGCGCGGCATCATCAATTATCACGTTGGGCGGGATGTCTCTCTCCGCGGCCAACCGGCGGCGCAAGCCGCGCAACTCCTCAAACAGTCCTTGATCGAAGTCGAGGACCGTGCGGCCGGCGGCCGGCACTTTCCTCCCCTCAGGTACGGATCGTGTGAGAACCAGCCTTGTGCGGCTCTTTAGAAAGCGCCTGCCTGTATGCGTGACAGACAGAGTCGAGGATTCTCCTTCGTCCCTGTCAAGCAATCCCTTTGCAACCAACTGACCGGCAATCTCCTTTATCTCATCTACGGAGTAGCTGTTGACAGCGCCATAGACGCTGAGTTCATCGTGCCCCAGCCTTTTCACTATCGGATTCCCGGAACCCCGCAGCACGGCAGCGACGTGGGTGATGCCGAAGCGCTCTCCCGTGTGAATGACGACCGAGAGGATCCGGTGCGCGATCGCGGTGGCGTCGAACTCCTCTTTGGCCGGCCGGCATACGTCGCAGCCGCCGCAGTTCCCCTCCGGCCACTCTTCGCCGAAGTAGCGCAGCAGGTATCTTCGCCGGCAGGCCTGCATCTGGCAGTACTCGATGACCTGGCCCAGCTTCTTATATGCGTCGCGGCGTATCACTTTATCCTCGATCTCATTTATGAAGCGTTCCAGTATCGGCACGTCGTCGTAGGAGAAGAAGAGGACACAGTCGCTGGGCAGCCCGTCGCGGCCGGCGCGGCCTGTCTCCTGGTAGTAGCCCTCAAGCGTCTTGGTCAGGTCATAGTGGACGATCAGCCGGACGTTCGACTTGTCGATGCCCATTCCGAACGCGATCGTGGCAACGATGATCGGGGTCCGGTTTTGCATGAAGTGCTCCTGGGTCTGATTCCGCTCGTCATCTTCCATCCCGGCGTGGTAGTGCAGTGCGTCGAAACCGTTGTTACGCAACTGAGAGGCCAGATCCTCGGTATCCTTGCGGGTGGTGCGGTAGATGATGACGGGTTCGGCCTTGTGTTCCTGCAGAAGTTCTGCAAGTTTGGCGAAGGCGTCTCTTCGTTTGGGCAGCACGGCATAGCTGAGGTTGGGGCGGTTGAAGCTGGCAACGAACTGCTCCGGCTGTTGCAGGTAAAGCTGTTTCACGATGTCTTCGCGCACCTGTTCGGTCGCCGTAGCCGTCAAGGCGAGAAACGGCACGTCCGGCAGGCTGCGGCGCAAATCGCCGAGCTTGCGGTAGTCGGGTCGGAATTCGTGCCCCCACATCGAGATGCAGTGCGCCTCGTCTACGGCAACGAAGCTCACGTTGAGTGTGTCGAGAAATTGCTGGAAGTCAGATAGAGAAAGTCTCTCGGGCGCGGCGTAGAGAATCTTCAGGGCTCCCCCTTGTGCCTGCCGTTGCACGTTCTTGATTTCTGAGGGTGACAGTGTGCTGTTGATAAAGGCGGCGGGGATATCGCTGGCCCTGAGAGCGTCGACCTGGTCCTTCATCAGCGAGATCAAGGGCGATACGACCAAGGTCAACCCTTCAAAGTGCATCGCCGGCAGCTGATAGCACAGAGACTTGCCCCCACCAGTGGGCATCAGCACCAGCGCGTCCCTCTCCTTGAGGACGGCAGTGACGATCTTTTCCTGCAGGGGCAGGAACTCGTCGTGGCCGAAGTGCTGCTTGAGCAGGTAATGGATGGGGTCAGGTTGCGTTACGTCTTCAGCGGCTTCCTGCGCGGGCGGGGCTGGTGGAGGCACGTTCGCAGACTGCTCGCTCTGGCGACCGGTCATATCAGGCTGGCCACTCCGGGTTGTGCGGTCCTGCTGTTGCAGGCAAAGCTGTACAACCCTGCTCTCCTCGTAGGAGTAGTCGTCGCCAAGGATGTCCTTGATCGGCGATATTCGAGCGCTGCCTGTTTTCTTGAAGGCGGATCTGATTTTTTCAAAACGATCGGGGGGCAACAAGTGACGCAGGTCGATCTCACTCCCTTCCTGAAGCAAGCGCTCCAGGTGGACGACGATCGTACTAACCGGCCGGTCCCGCCGTCGGGCCACTTCATCGAGGGTCAGACCTTGTTCCACGAGTTGCCTGGTCTCTTCGTAAATAGGGTTTGTGACTACGCTTCGGTTAAGGTCCAACTTTCTTAGCCGAGACTCAATTGCCCCCGTCCCTCGCTCGAAATGTTTCGCCAGTTCCGCAACGCTATGCCCCGCGGCATACATCTCTTTCAACCGTTCGTCATCTTCCAGTGACCATTTGTCATAGGCCTTGGGATTCTCCCGTTTTTTCTCCTCCACGGTATAGGCCGGTTTGTTCGGCTCTCTCAAAATGTGCACTGGCGGCGATAGAGACGCTTGTTCGAGGCGCCACTCCTTCTTCAACGCATCAATTAGCATTCTTTGGCGCCTCTTGAGCACCTCGGGCGTCCACTCAGTTTCGTTGAGGACTTGCGAAGTAAGGGCGAATGTCACCACACCCCCTTTCTGGAAGTATTCTTCCTTTTTGCGGTTGAAGTCGTGGTTCTGCGCGCTTGAATTCGTTGTGCGTGACAGGAGAACCAGGTTGGCTAGTCTGTCGGTCCACTCAGTTCTCTCTTCATCGTGAGGAAAGTCAATTAGCCACTGCGAATTCCGTTCGGGGTTCCGGGGGAGCACGTGCTCAACCGTAATCGTGGAATACTCATATCTGGCGCCCTGGTCTGCCAATAGCGAATCAAGACGCAGAAGCAGGGTCCTGCGCACTCGCGTGAGGGAGCCGATGGGGCCGTCTAATGCGCTCAAGATGGCCGATATATCTTTGGACGAGAGTTGAAGGGGTGACGAAAGGCCACTGAGGTCTTCCTTTTGCTCGATGGCGCGCAGGATATGAGCGTATCTGGGTGTACGCCGGTTCACATTCGCCCGCAAGATGAACATTGCAAAGGCCAGCCGTTCCAGGTCGCGAATGAAATGAAGAAAGGCCTCGGGATTTTGGTTGTGCCTGTAGAAGGCCATTGCCGGTGGAATCCAATCGAAGTTGTCGAGCCAGTTCAGGTAGCGTAGGTAGTTATTGATTTCCCCGGAGCCGTCTGTGCCTTCGTATGATGCGCCGGTGACAGTCGCATATGCGTCGGCATACGGTTCAAGCACTTTGACAATGAAGTCCGTCCTGTCCACGGCTTTGAGAACATGGTCCTGATATTCCTGCTGCAGCGTTCCTCGCTGCCTGCGTTTCATCGAGACGGTGCGGATGTGCGCGAAGAGATCACTGAAGCGATCGCGGCCGAGGTCTTCCTCGATCTTTTCCCATATTTCTGTGTGCTGGGAGCTGATGTTTTCCGGCAGTGCCCCGATTATGTCTGATTTCAGAATGTCGGTTGGGGACAGGTCCAACCCCCTATCGTTGAGAACGGAGAAGATACGGTAAGCAGCGTTCTGGTCCGATGCAGAGACCACGACCAGATAGCAGCGCTGGGCGAGAAACTGCGTCAGGATTTTGCGCAGCTTCTCGTCGCGTTTAGCCAGTGAGTCATACAGATAGCGTGCATTCTCCAACACTCTCTTCTGGCTGTCGGGCAGGTTTGCAGGGGAACGCTCAAGGAGAGAGGGCAGTCTTCCCATTTGCTGGATATTGTTCTGGAAAAAATCTCTGTCTCTATCTCTCACAGTGAGCCGATAGTGTCCCTGTATTCCCGCGGATTCCCTGCCCGGCGCATAGATATAGTCATGGGTGTCGTTTTTGTCGCTTTCTGAGGATGCGAGTTCACGCAGGACGCAAAGGAGAATCGTCAGTGTTGTGATGCGCTGCTGTCCGTCGACGATCTGCGCGTGCGGATGGAGGCCGTTCTTGATGGTTACGATACTACCCAGGAAGTAAGGCGACGCCTCACTCACATTCTCGACATGCTCCATGGCGTGTAACAGGTCGTCCAGCAGCTCGCCCGTCTGCTCGGTTGTCCAGGCATAGGGACGCTGGTAATCGGGGATCTCGAAACGGTAGCTGTCGCTGAAGATGCTGACGAGCTGCAGTTCTTTGGCTTCGATGGTTTCGGACATTCCTGTTCACCTGTGGACTGCTTCGGAGATGGGAACCGGGGTTGAGGTGTGCTTCGCAGGATTGGGATGTTCTTGTTTGCATAGTCAATAGGGCGCATCGCCCGCTCCAGCCATGCTTCCGTTCTTCGTTGGCGTCTGGCGCGGCGAATCGCTCGAACTGCTTGACGGACGCTGTCACGGCCGTCAACTGTTCAGAGAGACCCTCGAGTGCGAATGTCGTTTTGGTTTGAGGTTGTCAATCGCCGGCCACGGAGAGGAGAACAGCAGTCGTGTCCGCGCGGTAATTGTGTGTCTGAGGTCCATTGCGGTGCCCCCTTGGTGGAAACAGACAGATGGTTGCCACCACAGCGTCCATTGACCTGATAGCCAACAAGGGGGCGCAATGCGCCCACATGTCTATTTTCACAAACTATCAAGTCAAACGCTGTGGTGAGCCCATGCTACTACAGAATTGGGGCAGGGAACAATGGAACCGGCGAGGTGTAGGTGCTCTGATTGGGGGTGCGGGATGGGCTGTCAGAACGGCGCTTTGGCTGCCACCTCAAGACACGACAAAGCGCCGGATCAAGGCTGAAATGTCCGAATCCGGCGCTTTTGCCTGTTTTCGGCCTGATCAGAACATATTTTCCCGCACAGGAGGCCCGTAGAGCGCCTAAAACCGCTTAGGGGTATCTAGGGGATACCTTCGCCTGGACAGGCACGCACACGCCCCTTTCTCAAATGTCACAATCGCCGCGGCGGCTGGAAGTTCGCCGAGCTCCTCCAAATATTTCATCGTTGTTTGGGTCTGGATCGTCTTCCTGTTGCCGATTAGGCAAAGGCCATCACTCATCGTCATGCGGGGCCAGAACATAAAGACGTTGGCCGAAGCGATCGGCGGCGACGGCTTGTTGGCGGACCGCATCGACACCCGCAACGTGCCGGACATGGAGTAAATCTGCTATGCAGCAGACGCGCCTCGACGAGGGAGATCTGTGGAGCATGTGGAGATTTTCTGTCTCGCCGTCAAGATGATACAGTCAGCAGGATCAGTTTGGAAGTGAGTAAGAAGCTGACGGGAACCGGGGTTGACACGGCCGTTGGCGTGTGCTAGACTGTGTGCTGTTGCCAAAATTTGCAACAGCAAAAATTATCAAATCCTACAATAGGACGGAGGGCACTGCACCGATTGCCGCAGCTCCGCCGGCGCCTGACGCCAATTGTGGGGGCACACGCCACCAGCCTGACGAAAGGGTACCCGCAGATGCTTCACTCACTTCGAACTCTGTCCTCGGTTCTTGCAGTTCTGTTCCTCCTCGCCGCTTGCACCCCGGTCGCGCCTTTAAGTACCCAGTCAGACCAGGAGGACTCAACCTCCGGGCCGATCCAGGTGGTGTCGACCACCAACTTCGTGGCCGATTGGGCCCGGGTGGTAGGCGGAAGCAGGGTAGAGGTCTTCAGCCTGCTTCCGGTGGGCGGCGACCCGCACACCTTTCTACCAGGCGCGCGCGACGTTGCCAGGGTGGCTGACGCCGATCTTGTGTTGACTGTCGGTCTCGGCCTGGAGGCCGACTGGCTGCAGGATCTCCTGCACAACGCCAGTGCAGACGAGTCCAAAATCGTCGCGCTTGGTGACGGAGTCGATCCGATCGAGTTCACCATGGTCGATATGCATGACGACCATGAGGCCCATGGCGACGACGACCACGGTGACCATGACGACGACCACGAGGCCCATGGCGACGACGACCACGACGACCACGGTGACCATGACGAGATGGTCATGGGGCGCCTGCTCGTTGCCGATGCGGTAGAATCGCATCTCTCCGTCATCGA
>VXOE01000056.1 GCA_009840225.1 Caldilineaceae bacterium SB0662_bin_25
TGGCCTGCAAGCAGAACCCCGTAGGGGCACCCCTTGTGTGTGCCCTCGCCCTCGCGCCCAATCTGGCCTGCAAGCAGATCCCCGTAGGGGCACCCCTTGTGCGTGCCCACTCCCCATACGCGCCACCCTCACCTTCCCCCCTTCCCCTTCCTGTAGGGCCAGGCCCAGTACCTGCCCTATACCTTCTTCAAAGTACGTAACCAATTCCAGCCTCCGCTGCCATTAATCCCCCCCGCCAAACTCTTACCACCCCAAAACTGAACCTTCCGAATTTCCACGGCAATTGCATCAAAATCAGTGATATAATATCCCTGTACGTGCGTCGCCTAACGGCACAATATCGTGCTCACATCGTGGGCACGTGAAGCGGGAAATCACGTAGGTCACTCAAATGGCTTGGCACGAAAGAAAAAGTCATAAAGCAGCCAAGTAAATCGGGTGGGCGTATGAACTACACTGAAACCGCTCCCGCATGACCCGCTACCTGAGACTTAAGCTAAACTGCCCGCTCTCACCCGAATTAATTCGACCTGACCCGACCTGACCCGACCCCCATCGCCAGCTAACCGGCATGAGTCAGTCGTCTGTTGGAGTCGTGGAAGAGCATCGTAGAGAACTTGCCAGAACCGGAAACAGACGCCAGACACACAAAAAAACTGATGCAATAGCGTAACAACAACAAGAACCAGAAAAAAATTCACCCGCTTTTACCCGACTTTTCCGCCATTTCCGCTATTTCCGCCATATTCCCGCCAAAACACGACCCTCCATGTGAAGGATTGTACAACTCTCGCAGACGCTGGAATGAGACCCCTGGCGCCAGCCAGGCCCTTACTGCAGCCCATCACCTGAATCACGTAAACACTCGCAAACTCTCGTAAACGCTCGTCCAACACACACACAAGAAAGCCTGTGCCACACCACCAGGACAAACGGTCCACGACAAATGAAAGGCGCGCATCAGCACCCAAGGCTCTCATGCTCACCATACTTGACCATTTTGCGCCGAACGCCTCTCAACCTCTTTCGCAGACAGAAAAACGCTCAAACCGGCATCTCTGCCAGACGTTACCGAACCGGTTGCAAAACTGACTATCTCTGGAGAGTACACTCCCAATAAAATGCGATTGCCCTGTTTTGACCATTGACCATGGCAATTCCCTTATGCAACTATTCCCGCCATTTCTTTGACATCTTTTGTGCCTTTTTGTACAATGTCGTTCGGGTGCCGCAGTCGCACCAAATTAGTCTGAACTCCGCTCTTGGGTGGCGCCCCTGCAGGTTCATAAACAAGACGATCTAGTCTGGGCCCATTGAGGAAAGCAGTACTATGGCGAATAACCGTCGACACTTTATCATCGCATCCGTGTTGATTGTGATCTGTACCTTTCTCGTGTACTGGATCCTGGACAGCGTGCTCCTCAAAGCGGCGGCCGCAGTCGTCGAAGCCGGCCCTATCGATTACCTCTTTGACCTGCACATCTGGCTGATCGCCTTTCTCTTCGCCCTTGTAGCCGTATTCATGTGCTACGCTCTGATCGTCTTCCGCTCTCGCGGCGATGAGGGCGACGGCGAGCACATTCACGGTAACGGTCTCCTCGAAATAATCTGGACGGTCGTTCCCTGTTTCATTGTGGTCTACTTCTCCTGGATCGCCACCACGATGCTGATCGACCTGACCAGGCCCAATCCCGACGAATATGTAGTCATTGCCGAAGGCAGGCAGTGGAGTTGGCTCTTCACCTATCCAGAATCCGGCGCCGTCACACCCGAACTGGTCTTGCCTGTTGACACGCCTATCCGCGTGGATCTGACCTCAGACGATGTCCTGCATAGCTTCTGGGTGCCCGAATTTCGTGTCAAGCAGGACAACGTTCCTGGCATGGTCACGCACGTACGCTTCACACCCAATCTGATCGGCGAATATGTCCTGCGCTGCGCCGAGCTGTGCGGCACCAACCACAGTGGTATGCTGGCCACCGTACGCGTTGTCAGCCAGGAAGAGTTCAAGCTCTGGCAGTCCGAGCAAGTCGCCCAACTGCAGGAATGAGGCGCCTCTCGTCAATGTAGAGGCCTGATGTTGCCGTACTCGCAGGTTTTTGCAGTCTTGTCCTGAAACGCCTGGCAGGAGATTCTCAATGTCGCTATTCACTCTAGGTATCGCACGCGGCCTCGTTGGCCAGGTGCTTGGCATGGTCATCGGTATGCTGCTGACCTGCGCCGTGCGCATACTGCTCGGCTGGGAAGCCTGGGCCGCAGAACCCGCCTGGACCGTCGGCGCCGTCTGCAGTATCATCGGCTTCCTCCTTGGCGTCGGCTCTCTCGATGACTGGTTGAAATGGACCAAGGGCATTCCCACGCCATTGCACCACGGCCCTCCCGTCGACAAGCCGGCCTGGACCCGCTACTTCAGCGTCGACTACAATCACAAAGTCATCGGCGTGCAGTACACCGTCTGGGGAATCCTTCTCCTTATGGTGGGCGGCACCGTCGCCATGATCTTCCGCACCGAGCTGGCGCGCAGCGGCCTGCAGTTCCTCGGCCTCGACCTGTACAACAGCTTTATCGGTATGCACGGGATGATCATGATCTTTGCCATCCTCCTTGGCGTTGGCGGCATGGGTAACTACCTCGTGCCTCTCATGATCGGCGCCGAGGACATGGCCTTTCCCCGCCTCAACGCACTCGGTTTCTGGTTCAACGTGCCCGGCAGCATCCTGTTGTTGCTCAGCCTCTTCGTCGGCGGCTGGGACGCCGGCTGGACTGCCTATCCTCCCCTTAGCGCACGCGGGCCAATCGGCTATCAGCTCTTCTTCCTGGGCGTCTTTGCTATCGGTCTGTCCTCCATCGTCGGCTCCTTGAACCTCCTGGTCACAATTCTGCGCATGAGACCTGCGGGAATGAGTCTCTTCCGCATGCCGATCTTCTGCTGGGCCGTATTTGCCACCAGTCTCCTGCAGCTCACCGCCACCCAGCTCATCGGTACAAGCTTCCTCATGGTCTCTGTTCAGCGGGCGATTGGAATGGGATTCTTCGACCCGCGTGGGATTCTGGGTGAGGTCAGCCCCATGGTCGGTGGTGGCGACCCGGTCCTCTTCCAGCATCTGTTCTGGTTCTACAGCCACCCGGCCGTCTATATCTTCGTGCTGCCCGGCCTGGGCATCGTCAGCGAGCTGCTGCCTGTCTTCTCCCGTAAACCGTTGTTCGGATACAAGTGGATCGCACTGTCCAGCCTCGCCATTGGCATCGTCGGCTTCATTGTCTGGGGCCACCATATGTTCGTGTCCGGCTACAACGACATCCTGCGCATTCCCTTCATGTACGCAACGCTCCTTGTCGCAATTCCCACAGGTGTCAAATTCTTCAGCTGGCTGGGTACGATATGGGGCGGGAAAATCCATTTCGATACACCGATGCTTTTCGTCCTCGGCGCCATCAGCGTTTTCCTGATCGGCGGCCTGACCGGACCGATTCTGGCCACCGTGCCCACCGACTTCCCGTTGCACGATTCCTACTTCGTGGTCGGTCACTTTCACGCCACCATGTTCGGCGGCTTTGTCTTCCCCTTCTTCGCCGCCCTCTACTACTGGTTCCCCAAAGTAACCGGGCGCATGTACAACGAAACACTCGGCAAGATCCACTTCTTCATCATGACCCCGGCCTTTTGGGTGCAGACCCTCGGCCAGATGGGTGTTGGCGTGATGGGAATGCGCCGCCGCATCGCCGACTACGATCCAACCCTGGGAGCCGGTCAAATCGAAAACTGGCAACTGGCGGTAACGATTGCCGGTTTCGCAATCGCCTTCGGCGTCCTCCTGATGCTGTGGAACTTCTTCCAGAACGCCGAAGTCGGCGTCGCCGCCGGCGACAACCCCTGGCGCTCCCGCTCGCCTGAGTGGCAGATCCCCTCCCCGATTCCCGAACACAGCTTCCCCGCCCCTCTGCGGGTCGTTGGTGAGCCCTATGACTACGGTTTAGCCGACTCCGGCTATGTGACGACGGCATCTCCAGGTGACGATTAGCAACGCGAACATTCTCCACAATGGAGGTTGCGCCGGAGGTCTAGCACCGAGAAAAGAGCCCAAATGAGCGAACAAAGCCGCACTAAACGAAAGACTGCCATCTATCGCGAAGGAATTATCGTCGCGATTACGCTGGCTATTCTGACGCTTGTTGAGTATTACGCTGCGATTACTCCGCCTTTTGACTCCTTCGCCATCCTCATGATTCTGGCGCTGTTGAAAGGCATTCTTGTCGTCAACTACTTCATGCACATTCGCAGCGTCTGGTCGGAGGATGAACACTGATGACCGCTACCGCTATCGAGCATGGTCACGAACACGGCCACGCCGCCGATGATCATCACCACACCGGCGAGGTAGACCTGCCAACCTACCTGGAGTACACGCGCCGCAACCGGCTCGGAATGTGGCTGTTCTTCGCCTCCGAAGCTTTCCTCTTCCTCGCTCTTCTCGTCACCCGTTTCTACCTCTGGCGCGGCCCCCACGGCGAGGTCGTTCGGCCCGAATTGGACCAGTTCGCCGGCCTCGTTGTCACCGCCGTGCTCCTCCTGAGCAGCTACTTCATGAACCGCGCCGAGGTTTCGATCGCCAACGACAAGCGCACCGATTTCCTCGTCAGCCTTCTCATCACTGCCGGGCTCGGCACTGCATTTCTCATCGGCGTAGTCGTCTGGGAATGGGGCATGTTCCCCAGCATCGTCAAAGGCCATCTCAAGCCTACCGACGGTGTCTTCGGCGCCGTCGTCTTCGGCATGACCGGCATGCACGCACTGCACGTCCTCTCCGGCGTTGTGCTCATACTCAACGTCTGGTGGCTCGGTCGCAAGGGCCATTTCTCCAGCGAGCGCCACTGGGGCGTCGAAGCCTGTGCCATCTACTGGCACTATGTTGACCTGGTGTGGATATTCTTCTATCCGGCCATCTATCTTATCGGTTCAACAATCGAAGTACCTCACTGATAGGAGCATCGCCGCAGCGAAGTTTGTCTAGGATGACCCAACCCAGTCGCATATGAATCCGCTAACTAGAGCGCTCCTGCTTTCCTGGGATCTCCGCCCCGAGATCCTGGTGACACTTACCTTGTTGGGAGCGCTTCACTTTGCCGGCTGGCTGAGACTGCGCCGCCGCAGCGACGGACGATTTGCAAACCGCTGGCGCCTCGCCTCCTACACCGCAGGGATCCTCGTCCTCGCGCTCGCGCTCCTCTCCCCAATCGCTGTTCTCAGCGGCCACCTCTTCTCCATCCACATGGTGCAGCACCTCCTGTTGATAATGGTCGCGCCGCCGCTTCTGCTTCTGGCCAACCCGTTCCCTACTTTCCTGTGGGCCTTGCCCGCTCGACCCCGCGCCAGATTCGCTAACGCCTTCCGCCGCCTTGCCGTCTGGCTGGCTGAGGACACGCCTTTGAGCCGCGTCGCACTCAAGGCCTTCTCGCCCGCCACCGCTTGGGCGCTGTACGTTCTGATCTTTTTCGCCTGGCACGATGGCAACGCTTACAGCCTCGCCTTGCGCTTTGGCGCTGTGCATGGGTTGGAGCATTTCACCTTCTTCGGCGCCGCGCTCCTCTTCTGGTGGCACGTCACCGGTGCCGCGCCCCGCATCCACACCAAGCCCGCCCAGTGGCTCCGCGTAGCCTACGTGCTGGCCATGATCCCGCCAAACATGCTGCTGGGCGTAGCACTCTCCTTCGCCGCAACGCCTATCTACCCCTACTACGAGTCCGTGCCCCGTCTCTACGGCCTTAGCGTTATGGATGATCAGGTATGGGGAGGGCTGATTATGTGGATTCCCGGCAGCATGATGTACGTGATTGCCGCGCTCGTCCTGCTTGCCCGCCTGCTTGCTAACGCCGAACAGAAGGCACGCGTTCGCAGGCCGCATCCGCCGGTGATGGGTCTGGCGCATCGCCACACCGGAGACGGCCCCACCGCTCTCGCCCGTGGCTAGCCGCTATCGGACTCCGGCAAGGCGCCCGCCGCAGCACCTTTCCGCGGGCCTCTTCCTGAGCTTTCTGGACACATCCATGTGTTTACCTAAGTACACCCCCTTGGCGACAATCCTGCTGATACTGTTGACATTGACCCTCCTGCCAGCGCCTCTACTCGCTCACGGCGGTATCGGCATTCAGCACATGAACAATGTGCCTGCCGGCCCCTTCCGGGTCTATCTCTGGTCTGACCCCGAACCGCCCGAGGTTGGCGAATACCATGTGACCATCGCCTTGACAGAGAACATTGAAGGAGACTCTACCGGACTGGCTGGCGGCCCCATTCTCGATGCCTTAGTGACCGTCGAGCTTATGCACGTGGACAGCCGCGAGACCCTAAGCGCCACCGCAACCCACGAAGACGCCCTCAATAAGCTGTTCTACGTAGCTTCCTTTGAACCGGCCCGCCGCGGAAATTGGTCCGTGCAGGTCACCATTGTCCCACCCGGCTGCGCAGGAGAACAGAATAACGAGGATCAGCAGGTCGGAGACGCCACATTGCCCTGTGACGTTGAGCAGGTCGTTAGCTACCAGGATGAGATTCTCCCCAGAGCCTTCCCGTGGCGGGCCCTGCTTGGTGGTATTCTCTCCATACTCTTGCTATCTGGTGCCGTCGTCCTCTATTGGGCGACAAAGCCATCAACCGAGCTCGAAGACCCTGCCCCAGTCAAGCAGCGGGACCCGGCGCCCGCCGGAGGGTCCTCATAATGGTCGGGCTGCCCGAAACTCGGGCAGGTCGCCGTCGCCCAATTTGGGATCTTCGACGGCGGCTGTCCCAAGTGACTAAAGCTGCCCCGTCGGCCCGCAAGATCCGGGATACTCTGGCACTCCTCTTCGGCCGCCGCTGGTGGTGGAAGACTCTGCTCGTCATTCTCGCCATGGGTGTAATGACCTCCCTTGGTTTCTGGCAGTTGGACCGCCTGGACCAGCGGCGGGCGTACAACCAGCAGCGTCAGGCCGCGCTGGCCGCACCGCCAATCGACCTTTCAGTCACACCCCTACCCCAGGGCGAGATACGCGACCGCCAGGCCACCGCCCAGGGAGAATTCGACTACGCCCGCCAGGTGGCAATCCGCAATCAGAGCTACGCCGGCCAGCCCGGTTACCACCTTGTTACCCCTCTCCTCATCGCCGGCTCCGACAAGGCAGTTCTGGTCAATCGCGGCTGGATTCCAGTCGGCGAGGCCGACCCCGCACACTGGCGCGGGCTCGACGAACAACATACCGGCCCGCACTACGGGATCCTTCAACCGACCCGCCGCCGGCCTGATGGAACCGTATCGGCAGTACCGCAGGACACCGTTACAGGATGGTACCGGCTCGACATCGAGGCAATCGGACAGACTCTGCCTTATCCCCTGTTACCGGTCGTCCTGCAGCTGACGCCTGGCAACGGTAAGCCTCTTGATGTAGACCGCCCGCGTGCCGCGGGCTACTCGGAAACCTTACCCCATCGCATCGAGCCGGACATTTCCTTTTCCGAGGGCAACCACCTCAGCTACGCGCTTCAATGGTTCGGTTTTGCCATCACCGCCGCTGTCGTCTACATTTCCGTTGCACGGCGGGCAGAATTCGGCAAAACGTGAGCGTTTGAAAGCTGCCTCTCAAGTGCCTGATACTCTCAACATGTATTTTGAAACCGAGCAATCTCTCGTGGGCCGTGTGCAGGCTCCAACCGACTCCCTTCTCGCTGTTCCACACCAGGTCGAAAGTGTCGCGTGAGCAGTAACCGCAAGCTTGTAGTCGCCGCCATAATATCCGCCTCGCTGGCCGTGATGATCAGTTCCGGAATCCGGTCCAGCTTCGGCCTCTTCCTCACGCCCATAACCGAAACGCTCGCGACCGGTCGCGAAAACCTCAGCATCGCCTTCGCCGTCAACAATCTGGTCTTTGGCCTGCCCTTGGTTGGCCTACTCTCAGACCGTTTCGGGCCGCGGCAGGTGGTCATCGCCGGCTCGGTCCTGTACGCTGGCGGCCTCGTGATGGTTACACTCCTCACCACAACAATGGGGCTGGTTGTCTCCTTCGGCCTGCTGGTGGGCATCGGCCTCGGCGCCACCTCCTACGTCGTTGTACTGGGCGCCGTGGCACAGCTGATCGGAGAGGACCAGCGCAGCCGTGTCTTTGGCCTGATCACCGCAATGGGTTCCGCGGGTATGTTCGTGGTCCCGCCACTGGCCCAGCTCCTCCTTTCAAATCTCGGCTGGCAGGGCGCCCTGTACGCACTGGCCGCCGTACCCGCGCTCGTAGCGCTGCTGGCCTTCGGCCTACCCCGCCGTCCCGGCACTCAGCTGCACGGCGCGCAAGAGCCGGAAGTGGTTGAACCGTTTCGAACTGTACTGAAAAGGGCCGCCCGCCACCGCGGCTACCTGCTCCTGACGACCGGTTTCTTCGTGTGCGGCTTCCATGTCGCCTTCATCGGTGCCCATCTCCCCGCCTATCTGGGCGATAAAGGGCTGCCGGAATTCGTGGCTGCCGGCGCGCTTGCACTGGTGGGCGCTTTCAACATACTTGGATCGATGCTCTTCGGCTGGCTGGGCGACCGCTATTCCCGCAAATATATGCTGAGCCTCATCTACCTGGGACGGGCCATCGTCATCCTGATCTTCCTGTTGACGCCCCTCACCCCTACCTCTGCCCTGGTTTTCGGAGGGGCGATGGGCTTCCTCTGGCTGGCAACGGTCCCACTCACCAGCGGTTCGGTCGCCTACTTCTTTGGAGCGCGTTACCTTTCAACGCTCTATGGCATCGCCTTCTTCAGCCACCAAATCGGCGCATTTATCGGCGTGTGGCTGGGAGGACGCTTCTATGACACCACCGGCTCTTACACGCCCATCTGGATCGCAGGAATCGCACTGGGCCTGTTCGCGGCACTCGTCCACCTGCCAATTCCTGAACGCACTGAGCTGTCAAGCGTCGCTGCCGCGGCAGATTGACCAATTGCGATCTGATGCCGCTCGAGTCAATACTGGGAGACGTTAGACCCTTCCACCCAATCAACACGTTTAATAGGGAATCCCCATGACAACCGTCGATACGCAACGAGCTGGCTTCTCACCACAGCGCCTCTCCAGAGTCGACAACCTGTTGGAGCGCTACGTCGATGGCGGCTATCTGGCCGGCGCCCTCGGGCTGATCTACCGTAAGGGCAAGATCGCCTACTGTCGCGCCTTCGGCCAGCGCGATCTCGAGTCGGCTCTACCCATGACCGAAGATACGATCTTCCGCATCTACTCCATGACAAAACCGATCACCTCCGTCGCTGTCCTGATGCTGTTTGAAGACGGCCACTTTCTCCTCGATGACCCTGTCTCCTCTATACTGCCGGAGTTTGCCGGTGTCCAGGTCTGTACGGGTGACCTCGACAACCTCGTCCCTCCCGACCGGCCCCCCACAATCAAAGACCTCCTCATGCACACCGCCGGACTGAGCTACGGCTGGGGAGACGATTCCCCGGTCGAAAGACTCTATCTCCAGAGCTTCCGCGACATCGAGCGTCATTCTCTTGAACCCTTCATAACCAAGCTGGCCGCATTGCCTCTGCTCTACCATCCCGGTACCCGCTGGCGCTACAGCCGCGCCACCGACGTGCTCGGCCGTTTGGTTGAGGTGGTCTCAGGCAAGCTGCTCGACGAATTCTTCCAACGCGAGATCTTCCAACCGCTCTCCATGGTAGATACCGGCTTCCACGTCCCCGCCCGATCCGTCGACCGGTTCGCCGCCTGCTACTGCCCCCCCGGAGGCTTCAGATTCGGCAGCGACCTCGCCAGCAGAGCAATCGCCAGACCAGCCCATCGAGACGGCGAAACGGAACGGACCCAACCGCTGTTTGAGCTCTACGACGCCCCAGGCACCAGCCGCTACACCAGGCCCCCCGCCTATCTCTCCGGCGGCGGCGGCCTTGTCTCAACGCTTGGCGACTACCTGCGCTTCTGCCAGATGCTGCTCAATGAAGGTGTCCTGGACGGTAACCGCCTGCTCGGCCGCAAGACAGTGGAGCTGATGCGTGCCAATCATCTGCCGCACAATCTGGTTCCAATCGAAATAGGCGACGGCCCCCGCGCCGGACATGGCTTCGGCCTGGGAATGAGCGCTCTTGTCGATCCCCCGGCCTACAGCGCACCCGGCAGCGTCGGCACCTACGCCTGGGGCGGCCTGGCCACGACCCGCTTCTGGATCGACCCGGTGGAGGACCTGGTGGGCCTTCTTATGACTCAGTTCATACCCTCCGACTACTACACCATCGAACGTGAGTTCAGCCTCGCCGTCTACCAGGCCCTTGTCGACTGAACACAGCGTCTGACCAACCGCGCAAACCGCACTCAGAAGGCGGCACGAGTCTCATGCGGACCCAAAACCGACACAAGGACAATCTATGACAACCCCTCAACCACAACGAGCTGGATTCTGCGCCCAGCGCCTCGCCCGCGTCGACAAACTACTGCAACGATACGTCGACAACGGACAACTTGCCGGCGCCAGCGGTCTGATCTATCGCAAAGGCGAGACCGCCTACTGCAACGTCTTCGGCCATCGTGAACTCGAAACCGGCCAGCCCATGACCGAAGACACGATCTTTCGCATCTACTCCATGACAAAACCGATCACCGCCGTCGCCGCCCTCATGCTGTTCGAGGACGGCCACTTCCTCCTCGATGACCCAGTAGCCTCCTATCTGCCCGAATTCACCGACGCCCGGGTCTGTACCGGCGACCTCCAGAACCTCGTCCCGCCTGAACGGCCCCCGTCCATCAAAGATCTCTTCATGCACACCGCCGGCCTGAGCTATGGATGGGGCCAGGACTCTCCCGTCGAAAACCTGTATCGCCAGACCTTCGGCAACCGCGAAGAACTGAATCTGGAACAGTTTGTCCGCAAACTGGCAGCTCTCCCCCTCCTCTACCACCCCGGTTCCCGCTGGCGCTACAGCTACGCCACCGACGTTCTCGGCCGCCTCGTCGAGGTCGTCTCCGGCAAACCGCTAGACGAATTCTTTCGACAGGAGATCTTCAAGCCGCTCGCCATGGCAGACACCGATTTCCATGTCCATGCCGACTGGCTCGATCGCTTTTCCGCCTGCTACTGTTCCCCAGGCGGCTTCAGCTTTGGCAGTGATGCCGACAGCGACGCCGACGACAAAACAGCCCAATCAGAAAATGGCGATCAGGACGCAGAACCGACCATTGAGCTCTTTGACGCGTCCCGCAACAGCCGTTTCAACCAGCCTCCCGCTTTCCTGTCCGGCGGCGGTGGCCTCGTCTCAACCCTGGGCGACTACCTGCGCTTCTGCCAAATGCTGCTCAACGGCGGCGCCCTCGACGGCAACCGCCTGCTGGGACCCAAGACGGTCGAACTCATGCGCGCCAATCACCTGCCGCCACATCTGGTTCCCATCGCCATCGGCGATGATGTCGAAGCCGGTTATGGCTTTGGTCTTGGGGTGAGCGTGCTTGTGGATCTTCCGGCTACCAGCACTCCCGGCAGTATCGGAAACTACAGTTGGAGTGGCGCCGCATTGACCCAATTCTGGATCGATCCTGCAGAGGAGATGCTCGGCATATTCATGTCACAGTTCATGCCCTTCGGCCACTACCCGGTTGCACGCCAGTTCCGTGTAGCAGCCTACCAGGCCCTCATCGACTGACCCGGATCACCCGCTGGAGTAGCCCATGCCTATCCGGAAGGAGTCCCGCCAGCTTCGCGTCGGTATAGTCGGTGCCGGGCCAATCGCACAAATCGCGCACCTGGAGGCCTGTCGCAAGGGTCGCAATACCCAGCTCTACGCCCTCTGCGAGGCAGCCCCCGACCTCTTGGCGCGCGTTTCAGCCATCCATCGCCCTCAACGCAGCTTCACTCGCTACCCCGATATGCTGGCCGACGCCCAGGTAGAGGCTGTCATCGTAGCCGTTGCCGACCAGTATCATGTCGAGCTCGCTCTGCAGGCGCTCCAAGCCGGCAAGCACGTCCTCGTCGAAAAGCCCATGGGCGTCACCTTCGAGGAGTGCGAGGCGCTCCGCGACGAAGTGGTCGCCTCCGGCCTCACCCTCCAGGTCGGGCACAACCGCCGCTTCGACCCCGGCGTCATCCACGCCCGCCGCTTCATTCAGCAGGAGATCGGCGGCCTGATGTCAGGCCAGTTCTGGTACTATGACTCCGTCCATCGCTATACCATGACTGACGCCCTCCAGCCTCTCATCGAGACCAGTTCTAGCGTCCGCCGTCCTCCCGGCAACCCCAAAGCAGACCGCCGCCGCTACCTCATGCTCGCCCACGGCAGCCACCTCACCGACACCACCCGCTTCCTCTCCCAAAGCGAAATCCTGCAGTTGCGTTCTCGCTATCTTGAGCGATTCGACCGGCACTGCTGGTTCGTCGACATAGCCTTTGCCGACGGCAGCCTGGGAAACCTGGAGCTGACCATCACCGTCGCCGGCGATTTTGAGGAGGGTTTCCGCATCCAGGGCGAACACGGCAGCGTCCGCGGACGCCTGCCACTCTCCTGGTACCACAAGTCCGGCAGCGTCGAGTGCTTCTCTACCCGCGATGACCTCTACACCCGCCCCCTCGGCCAGGACGGCCACGGCTACCGCCAGCAACTCGAAAGCTGGGCCGACACCATCCTCCACGGCAAGCCCCAGTGGGGCGCCACTGTCCATGACGGCCTCGCCGCCATGCGCACAATGGCCGCCATCGCACACTCCGCGGCCACAGGCGGCGACTGGGTTGAGCTCGATTCAATAACAGGAGGCGTTTGAATGGAAGTTGGAATCTTCGCCCGCACCTTTGAGGCGCCGTCTCTGGCAGGCGTTCTTGACGCGGTCGCTGCTCACGGTATCCGCCGCATCCAACTCAACACCAGTTGTATGGGGCTCTCGGACATGCCCGACGGGCTGGACACCGCAGCCTGTGAACGGGCGCACCGCGAGATCAGCGCCCGTGGCATCGAGGTGGTTTCCCTTTCCGCTACCTACAACATGATCCATCCGGACCCGGCCGTACGTACCCAGGGCATGCGCCGCCTGGAAGTTCTTGCCTCACACGCCGCCGAACTGGGAACCGACCTGCTGACCCTCTGCACCGGCACCCGCAACCCGGACAACATGTGGGCGGATCACCCGCTTAACGGCTCACCCGAGGCCTGGTCGGACCTGTTGGCTGCCATGCAACAGGCCCTCTCCCTGGCCGAACGGCACAACGTCCGCTTGGGCATTGAGCCGGAGGTCTCAAATGTGGTAAGTTCACCCGCCAAGGCGCGCCAACTTCTGGACACGATGCGCTCTGACAGGATCACCATCGTCATGGACGGCGCCAATGTCTTTCCCAGGGGAACGATCCACCGCCAGCGCGAAATCCTGGACGAAGCCTTCGATCTGCTGGGAGATCACATAGCCCTGGCCCATGCCAAAGACCTCAGCCGCGACGGCGAAGCCGGCCACGAAGCAGCCGGCACCGGACTGCTTGATTACGACTACTACCTGCAACTGCTCCATCAGAGCGGCTACCGCGGCGCCCTCGTCCTTCACAGTCTGACCCCTGAGCAAGTGCCGGGCTGTGTCCGCTTCCTGCAAGAGAAACTGCGAAACTATCAGTCAGGCTGACCGTCGTTGCTCTCCCGCGTGATCAGTGACCCTCCCACGGTCAAGCGCAGAAGTCGCACTCGCCGGCCCGCCGTCCCAACCAATCTGGAGAGGTGCACACATGAATGGTCGGATGAGCGTTTCTGAGGTTCTGGAGTCTGCCCTATATGTCTTGGACCTGCAAGCTGCCGAGAAGTTCTACACCGAAATTCTGGGACTTACCTTTTACTCCAGACTGGAAGGTCGCCATGTCTTCCTGCGCTGCGGCGACCGCATGGTGCTGCTCTTCGACGCCGAAGCGACCGCCGTCTCCGCGGGCGGTCCAACGGACGCGCCCACACACGGCGCCAAAGGCGAGGGACACCTGGCATTCGCCGTAAAGGACCGTGACATCGATCAGTGGAAGCAACACCTTGTAGAAAACGGTGTCGAAATCGAGAAGGAGCTTCGCCCACGAGGCGGTCGATCCATCTACTTTCGCGACCCTTCGCAGAACTGCCTGGAAATCGCCTCCCCGGGAATATGGGGAATTCCCGAATGAACAGTTCCTTACCCCACCCAAAAAAGGAAGTGCGCCCTGGCGGCTAGTGAGAGCCTTCAGGGCCGGCAGCCGCACCGTCTTGGCTTGCCAGAAAGCCGAGAGCGCCTCGCGAAACCTACTGTGATAGCAATTTCAACCCTGGGTTGACGGGAACCGCTCCTCCATCCACGAACGCCAGACCGGGTCCTCACGCGAAACAACCTCAGCCGCATCCGCGCCGTACAGATAGAACCGGACCGACAGCAGAATCTGATCGTCCAAAGGCCACACAAATAGGTGCGCCACGCCCGCCGTCGGCTCCTCAACATGCAGGATTACCTCGGTCTCGTCAGGAACTGTATCGACCACGCCTGAAATTCTCAGTTTGCCCGGCGGCGCTCCGAAGCGCTCCCCCTTCTCCACAGCCGCGAATCCAAGTGCAGTTGCCAGCTCACTCCACGCCTGTGCCCCATCCGATGCCGCGCCCATCACCTCAAGCAGCGCGCACGGCTGTCCCCTGTGATGGGACATGTAAATCTGCAGTATGCGGAAAAAGGCCGGCCACCCCGCCTCTGTCCCCTCAACATAATTGTCATACTCGTCGGTCTCGACAAATAGACTATGCTCCACGCTCAACAGGCACGACTCGTCGTCTCCTTCCTCAATCTTCCAATCCGTTGATACCTCCGGACCGCCCGGGATAAACTCATCGCTTATGACCGAAAACCCCCGCGGCGGGTCCCACTCAGTTATCTTCGCCGCCGAAGAAATACCCGGTCCAAAATAGCAGATCAGGTGGGTGGGCTTGCCGTCCGCCCCCTCTGGAAACTCGGACCGCGTAAACCATGCCGAAAGTCCGCCCTCAGTGCTTATGGCCCGCCAAACCTCCTCGACCGAGCCCGGCACTTCAACTTCTCCCCGTACCCACCTGCGCCCCGACGGATCTACTTTTATGCTCATGATTTCTCCAATCTGCGTTCGACATAGTGTGCGACAATGTATCCATCATCCCGCAGTTACGGCTCTTCTGCAAGCAGAGCCTCCGTAACCGTGCATCCCAAAATGAAGGCAAACTCTTCCTTACCTCTGACAGCCACCAGCCCACTGCCAGTTCACTTTCCAATTGCCTGCAAATGAAGTGGTGTTTCTCTCTCCTCTCTCCTTGCATTTGGGCGGTCGGGCCTAGTCGGCCCTCCCTTGTGCGGGGGCTCCGCCCCC
>VXOE01000278.1 GCA_009840225.1 Caldilineaceae bacterium SB0662_bin_25
CCCCCCCCCCCCCCCCCCCCCCCACTGGGGGGGCCCTATTCGCCCCCACCGCCCAGAAATTCCGGAGAGAGCAGCCACTTACCTGGCCTCAGATTGGAACTGTGGGCTGGACGTGGCTTAGACCTCAACTAAGACATGTGAAAGTTCGCCCCCATTTTGGGATGCACACCCTCTGTCAACACCGCTTGTGAAAAAGTGGAAAGTGTGCATTTGCCATTTCGTTGTATAATAGGTTGATACTGGGATTTCGCTGCGTGTTTTCCTCGAATACATTGACATCGAACCCAACCTGTAGGGGAGCTGGGCGAGAAAGGAGAAGCAATGTATGCCGCTTTTCAAACGTGGTAGGAAGCAGGACGAAGAGGACTTACAGTGGCTCTATCGTAATCTCCAGGAATTGGACGATGACGAGCCTGCGGGCGAAGGCGCTGTAGAAGACGAGCCTGCCGAAAACGACGGAGAAGATGTGAGTGCGGAGACTGCAATGGAATCACCGCTTGAACCTGAACGATCGGAACCGCCGCCAGAGCCGGTATTGGGCGAGCCGGAACCCGATATGGATGAAATGACTGCACCTGAACCTGCCTTGGGCGAAATACCGGCGCCTGTTCTGCCGGATCCGTCCCCTCCCGAATCGACGGTGCCCGAACTTCCGCCCGTCGAGGTCCCAACTCCGGTTTCGAGGGAATCCCTGCTGTCGCAGGAAGACGTTACGGCCACAACGAACGATTCGTATGAGAGGAGAAGTCGACAGATGAGTGGGAACCGCCGAGAAAACGCGCCGTTCGCCAACCGAGGTCAGCAGCCGCCGCAATCCCGCCCGCAACGGCAGGAGTCGCCGCCGGAAGAAGGAACAGCCGACACGATTGTGGGCCCTCAATCCTATTTCACCGGCACGTTCCGTTCAGAAAAAGATCTGCGTATCGAAGGAACCCTGGAAGGGGAGATCGACTGCCGCGGAACTGTCATCGTTGCCAAAGACGCAACCCTTTCGGCCACCGTCCGCGCCCGCAACATCGAAATTGCCGGGTCGGTCACCGGCGACGTTTTCATCGAGGAACGGTTGCACTTGCGCTCCTCCGGTGAAATGCGCGGCCAGTCCCATGCCGCATCGTTTATCGTCGAAGAAGGCGGCTATTTCGAGGGCGAAATGAAGATGGGCGCCCCCGATCAGGCGGAGTGGCCGACCATCGGAAGTGGGTCCTCTTCGGAAGGGCTTGGACTCTCAGTCGAGTCAACCCAGTGGTCTTCCAAGCGCTCCGAGGGCCGTCCCAATAGGACCGGTGCAAGCTCGATCGACAGCGGACTCGAAGATGCCGGCAGCGGTCGTCACCGGGCCATCTGAAGTAGCTCCATTTTACGGCCCGTTCGGCGAAACGCCCGAACCGGCATTCACTGTCAACCGGTACCCCCGGAGCCTTCGCTTGTCTGCTATATGCAGGACCCGCAGAAAGCTGTCGGCCCGTGCCCTCTCCAGATTTCCAGGAGGAGAAACGTCCTTCTTCCGTATGCTCTGTCGGTTCTGATTGACGAAGATCGCGCGCTGTTCTTAAGACACGCCTTTGAAAAGCCGAAAGAACCGACCTGACTCCGGACTGCTCCGCCCTCACCTCTGTCGAATAATCGAAAAAGAGCGCCGTCCGTCTTGCGGCACCTGGACGCATCGATTCGATACGCCGGACAAGCGCCGGGGCCTTATTTCTGCGTATCGAGCCGGCCCGCTTACCCTCCTGACCCCAGCTTCCGCTGCAGGCGCGCCAGCCGGTGGCGCAGTTCGGTCTGGATCTCAGAGGAGCGGTTCTGGGCCGGGGATTTCTCCTGCTCGTGCAAGGCCCACTGCGTCCACATTGCCGCCTGCGTCAAGTCACCGCTTTGCCATTCGTAGAACTTCGCCAGTTCCACATAGGGACGGCTGTCCGGCCCCCCCACGGTCGTCAGCCACTGCTGCCACACGGTTGCCGCCTCTTCCCAGCGGTGCTGTCGTTTGAGCAAGCGGCCCAATCCGTCAAACGATTCGGCCAGATGCGCCCGGCCGCTGAGCTGGTCCAACGCGGCGCGAAACAGCATCTCCGCGCTCTCCAAGCGCTCCAGCTCCGCCTGCAGCCGTGCCATGCTGAGCAGATCGAGCGGCTGCAAATGACCGGCGCCGGCGGCAACCGGATCGGCAAATATCCCGCAGACCACCTCCGCCAGCGCCGCCATCGAGACAATATCCTCGCGATTGTGGTAGAAGACGCGCTGCATCATACGGCCGTCGCCGTCGTGCAGATAGTCGGCGTACAGATGGGGGATGAGGCTGCCGGGCACGTCGTCCTCAGCACGGGAATAGCCGAGAACTCTCCGTTCCAGATTGGTGAGAGCGCAGCTGCCCAGGCGCTTGCGCCACAACCTTCGCGCCGGGTGCAGCAGGTCGAGATGCGGCGTGTCATCGTCCAGCGCTTCCGGCGGGCCAACGTCGGCGGGCAGGAAGCGGCCTGCGTACCGGTATCGCCCGCGCAAAAAAGGTGCGTCGAAAGATCGCCCGTTGAAGGTCACCAGGCTCTGGCAGCCCTGCAAAAGGTCCGCAAGCGCGGTGAGCAGGGCCGGCTCTTCACCGGGATGGCGCATGAATAACTGGCGCACCACAAAGTTCAGACGGGCCTCATTCCGCTCCTGCGGCTCGAATGTTCCAACCCCTACCATAAAGGCGTAGATGCCGGCCCCGCCGCCCAGACCTGTGGTCTCGATATCCAGAAATGCCGATCTGCGAAAGTCAGGGCAGCTATCCAGCCGGTAAGCGGGGTAAAGCGGCGCCAGAACCGATGGATCGCGTTCCAGAAGGTTGCCGAGCGCAGAAGGTTCGCGCAGAGCCTGCGGGTGACTCTCCTCCTGTTCCAATGGAACGAAATGCCGCGTAACCAGATAACACTCGCCGGCGCTGTTCTCGACTGTCTCTCCCTCCTCCAGCGCCTCGAGCGCGGCAGGCTCCGTCTCCCAATCGGACGCTGACGCCTCGGGCTGCGCCTGTATGCGCGTTTCGGCCGCTTCAGCGGCTGTTCGTCCCCTGCGTATTCCTTGCAGGCGGCGCAATCGTTCAGAAGTGGCGGACATCGTAAGGGTTTGAAGGGCGATCGGTTCAGACTGGATCCCTATTGTAGCCCAGCCGGATTAGAGTGGGAAATTCCCCATTTTTTGCGCTCTCGACTATAATTGGGTTCTGTGCACTTTTGCCATCCCCTCCTGGTGGAGAATCCACTTTGTCGGCGACTGACAAACACTGGAACTTCTATCCGCCGGCGCCGCAAAGCTTCCTGGAGATCAACCATGAGCATCCGGCGCTGTTGCAGGTGCTGTACAATCGCGGTCTCCAGGACGGGGCCGCTATAGAGTCCTTCCTGCAGGTCGAGGACGCGGTACAGGAGAACCCTTTTCGCCTGACCGATATGTCGCCTGCCGTAGCGCGCATCGTAAAGGCCATCAAGGCCCGCGAAGTGATCTGCGTCTACGGGGATTTCGACGCCGACGGCGTCACCGCCACGGTCCTGATGACCACCGCCCTGCAACGCGCCGGCGCGCTCGTAGGCGCCTACATCCCCAACCGGGTGGATGAAGGCTACGGTCTGAATGTCGAGGCGCTGAAATCTATCGCCGCCAAGGGCGCCCACCTGCTGGTCACGGTCGACTGCGGCATTCGCAGCGTCGCAGAAGTGACGCAAGCCGCCGAGTTGGGGATGGATGTCATCCTCACCGACCATCACACGATCGGTCCCGACCTGCCGCCGGCGCTGGCAGTGATCAATCCGCGACGCGATGACCGCGCAGGGACGTTTCAGCCGCTGGCCGGCGTGGGTGTTGCCTACCGGCTTGCGCAGGGTGTCCTGCGGGCCGTTTCTCGGCAGCCCTGGAGCCGGATTTCAGAGGACGAGGCAGCGGCCGAGGAGCAGTCCCTTCTCGACCTGGTGGCCATCGGCACTGTCGCCGATTTGATGCCCCTGCGGGGCGAAAATCGCTCGTTGGTGCGGCGGGGTCTGTCGGAACTGAGTCAGGGCAAACGGGTGGGGCTGTTCGCGCTCATGGAAATGGCCTCGGTGCCTCCCACTACGATCGACAGCACCGCAATCAGCTTTCGCATCGCTCCCCGCATCAATGCCGCCGGTCGTCTGGCCAGCGCCAGGTTGGCCTATGACCTCCTGCGCTGTGATGAATACGAGACAGCCTATGAAATGGCAACCGGTCTGGAACGCCTCAACCAGCAGCGCCAAGCGCTCACGACCGAAGCCTATGCAGTCGCCGAAAGAGAGATCGCCGGCCTCGATCCAGCCACTGCGCCGATTCTGATCGTGGCCAGCGAAGAATTTCAACCCGGAATCGTGGGACTAGCCGCGGGGAAGCTGAGTGATCAGTTCTACCGCCCGGCAGTCGTTATCGAACAGGGAGAGGAGATCTGCCGCGGCAGTGCCCGCAGTATCGCCGAATTCAACATCATCGCCGCACTCGATCGGGTCAGTTCCCTCCTGGTGCGCCACGGCGGCCACAGCCGCGCGGCCGGCTTCACGGTGCGCACCGTGCAGTTGCCGGCGTTGCGAGAAGCCCTCGCAGAGATGGCCGCCCAGGAGCTCGATCCTCTGCAGGATCTGCGGCCCAGCCTCTATATCGACACCGAACTGACAGTCGATCAGATCGACTGGGCATTGCACGGCCAGCTCGCCCGCATGGAGCCGGTCGGCCAGAAAAACGAACCCGGTCTATTCCTCTGCCGCCGCTGCCGCGTCCGCAACGCCCGCACCGTCGGCGGGGGTAAGCATCTGAAGATGGCGATCGACGGCCACGATTATTCACAAGTGTTGGACGCGATCGGCTTCGGCCTCGGCGGTCGGGCCCGGGACCTGCACTATGGCAGCCTGATCGATATCGTTTTTCATCTCGAAGTCAACGAATGGCAGGGTCGACGCTCTCTTCAGCTCAACGTGCAGGACCTGCGGAGCAGCGCAAACTGACCAGGGAATGAGCGGCGTTGTCTGCTGCCGCACACCGCCCGTCGGAGTCGATCTCCGGCGAACAGTTGAAAGGATCACACAGAGTCCACCCATGGCACATACAGCAAATTTGAAAGATGTGCGCGCCGTTCTGCTGGACATGGACGGCGTTGTTTATGTTGGAGAGGAACCCCTGCCCGGCGTTCAGGAACTGCTGGACTATCTGAAGGCGACCGATCGAAACTGGCTCTTCGTTACCAACAACTCGTCGCGCACGCCCGTTCAGTTCGTCGAAAAAATCGCCCGTATGGGCATTGGCGCCGACGAAGCCCATATTCTCAGCAGCGCCTTAGCGACCGCCAGCTGGCTGGCGGAGCAATATCCCGCCGGCGTACGCGTCTTCATGATCGGACAGGACGGCCTGCGCAGGGCGCTGCAGCAGGAGGGCATTACCCTGGTCGAAGACGCCCAAAAGGCCGACGTGATCGTTTCCGGCATCGACTTCAGCGTGCGCTACGAGCGCCTCGCCGACGCCACCCTTGCCATACGCGCCGGCGCCCGCTTTGTCGGCACCAACAGCGACACCTCCTTCCCCAGCGAACGGGGGCAGATTCCCGGCACCGGCGCACTGCTGGCCCTCCTGGAGGCGGCCACCGGCGTTACGCCCACGGTGATCGGCAAACCAAACGCCGGCATGTTCGAACAGGCCATGCACAAACTCGGCACAACCCCGCCCTCGACGCTGATGGTCGGTGACCGCTACGAAACCGACATCGCCGGCGCCATTGAGTTGGGAATGCCTACCGCCGCCGTCCTGACCGGCATCACGACCGAGGAGGAGTTCCGCACTGTCGTGCCCGGGCCGGACCTGGTTCTGCCCGGGCTGCCCGAGCTTCTCGACGCCTTCCGGCAGGCCGATAGCTGAACCTTCCATGCGCGCCGCAGCATCCGCTAACCCGTCTCCACCGAGAGAGGGCGCGATCGGGCAACTTTTTGACCGCAACTGAATAGCTGCGCTACAATTGCAAAGATGAAGACCATGCCACACACGCCGGCCGGCGTATCCCCAATCAGCCCTTCCCTATTGGACTGCTCTCCACAAGAGCTTGCCGACGTCGTCAATGCGCTGCCGGCCAGCCAAAAGCGCGCCAATGGCAAGGCTGCAGGGGCGCCCGCCTACCGCATCCGCCAGATTCAGGAGTGGATCTACAAGAAATACGCACGCTCCTTCGACGAGATGACGAATCTGCCGCAGGCCATGCGCGCAGACCTGGCCGCGACGACAACGCTCATGCCGCTAACACCGGTTACGCAGCGTGTCTCCAAGGCCGGGGACACCCAGAAAGTCCTGTTTCAGATGCCGGACGGGGAGACGGTCGAAGCCGTCCTGATGCTGTATGACAGGCGGCGTACGCTCTGTATCAGCAGTCAGGCCGGATGCGCCATGGGCTGCACCTTCTGCGCGACCGCTCGCGGTGGCCTGCGTCGCAATCTGACCGCAGGCGAAATCGTGGCCCAGGTTCTGTTCTTCGCCCGTTACCTGCAAGATGCCGGCGAGGGGCCAAAGATGCGCGTGAAGCGGCCCACCACGGTGACAAACATCGTGTTGATGGGGATGGGCGAGCCGATGCACAACTACAAGAATGTGTGGACGGCCATCCGCCGCCTCACAGCCGCCGACGGTTTCGCGCTCGGCGCACGGCATATCACGCTCAGTACCGTCGGCCTGATTCCGATGATCGACCGCATGGCCGACGAAGGGCTCCAGGTGAATCTCGCCGTCAGCCTCCACGCACCCAACAACGACCTGCGCAGTAAGCTCGTTCCGCCCAGTCGCCGCTATCCGGTCGATGACCTTCTGGCCTCAGTTCGCCGTTATATCGCCAAGACCAATCGCCGTGTTACCTTTGAGTACGCCCTGATGCGGGGCACGAATGACAGCCCCGCTCTGGCCGAGGATCTGGCTGACAAGCTGCAAGGAATCCTGTGCCATGTCAACCTCATCCCCCTCAATCCGATTCCCGACAGCCCCTTTCAGCCGACCAGCGACAAAGACACGCAGCGGTTCGCAAATATCCTGCTTGCGCGCGGCATCTCGACAACCGTGCGTATCCGCCGCGGTATCGAAATCGATGCCGGCTGCGGTCAGTTACGCAATGCCGCGGAGTCGTAGACCGGCACCGCAAAAAAGCGTCGGGCGCAAGAGCCCAACGCTTATTTCAGTCTGACTAAGATGTTACAATCAGGGATCTCAGGCCTTCGCAAGCGTGCGGATGCAAGAGGTGCAGAGGCGGCGGGAAACCAGCCTGTCGTTTTCCAGAATTTTGACCTTCTGAATGTTGACCTTCCACTTATGGCGTGTGGCCTTTCTGGACCAGGGACGGTTGTTCCCAAACTGAGGACTCTTGCCGCACTTTTGGCATTTCGCCATGATCTGTTCCCTCCGGTTTCTCATTGGCCCGAAGTCAGTGTATTCCCACCAACGCCCAACCAATGATCACGTATCGCTGAATTGTCAGAGATTATCATACGGCTAAAGGGTTGTCAAAAGTTGGAGTATCTTCTGTGAGCAAGGTTCGTATCGTTACCGACAGTGACGCCAGCATTCCCGCCGACGTTCTGGACAAATATTCGATTGAAGTGATCCCCCAGGTGCTGCGCGTCGGGCGGGATCGCTATGAAGATTCAGAAGATTTCAACGCGGACAGGCTATTTCAACTGATCCGGGAAAATCAGTCCGGCGGTCGCATACTGCTGCCCGAAGTGGAAGCCCCGGAGCTCAGCCGACTCATGGAAGTCTATCAAAAGCTGGGCCAGGACGCCGAAGAGATCGTTGCCATCCACATGAGCAGCACGCTCAGCCCAATGTGGAGCCAGTCCCGCAAAGCGGCCGATATGATGATGGGTCGCTACCGTATCCGGGTTATGGACAGTCAGACGACTTCAATGGGACTGGGTATGTTGGCAGAACTGGCCGGCCAGGCCGCCGAAGACGGCGCCGACCTCTATGAAGTCGCCCGCATCGTCAACGGGGCTATCCCCCACATCTATGTGACCTTCTTCGCCGAAACGCTCTACTACCTGGAACGCAGTGCCCGCCTCGGCGCAGCCCAGAGTGTGCTGGGGACGATGCTCGGCATCAAAGCAATGGTCACGATGGAAGACGGACAGCTGATCCCGCTCGAAAAGGTGCAGACCCGGGAAGATGTCGCCGAAAAATTGTACGACTATACCGCAGAATTCGCCCAAAATGAACGGATCGGGCTCGTGCAGCATCGGTACGAACAGACCCAGGAACACCTGCTGGAGCGCCTGGGGGAAGGGCTCCCCGACATTTCGGCCAATGTGTGGCGCTACCCGCCTAGCCTGGCAGCCCATCTCGGACCAAATGTGATGGGAGTCATTGTGTACGAGGGGCTTGGTTGACGATGGCTGAGAGAGCCCTGACCCGGTTACGCAATCTTTTGAACCTGGAGATCCAGACCCGCTGGCGTGAGAGGGCCTTTGCCGGCGGCGTGGCAGCCTTCTGCGAACGTTGGACAGCCGACGCCAAAGCCGATGCCGTCCATCCGGGCCTTCTGCAGGAAATCGTCGAACGGCTGTCACAGTACGCCGGCGCCGAAAGCGACGAAAGGGCGCGGCTGCTTAACTCCCTCCTCGATCTGTTGGATCAACCGCCGCCGCCCGATCCGGCTCTGGATAATGTAGACCGGGTCGGCCAGCGGCAGGCCAGTCAACCTGAAGCAACACAGGCCAGCAACCCCGCCGAGACCGGGACCAGGCCGGCCCATCAGCAATCGCCCAATAACGATACCGCTGAGACTGAAGCGCCGGAGTCGTCCGACGTCTTGAACCGGCCGATAACGGACCTGAAAGGGATTGGCGTAAAGAGAGCCGAGCAGTACGCACGCCTTGGGATCGAGACAGTAGAGGACCTTATCTGGCATCTGCCCCATCGCTACGACGATTACAGCCGCGTGCGCCCCATCGCCGATGTCGAGGAAGGGGAAAGCCTTTCCATCATCGCCAATCTGCGCGGGTTCAGTCAGCGCAAATTTGCCTACAAGAGGGAAATCCTGCAGGCCAACTTCAGCGATGGCAGCGGCACGGTCCGCGCCAACTGGTGGAACCAGTCCTGGCTGAAAAATCGCCTCTCCATCGGAAAGACCTATCGCCTGAGCGGCGTCGTCGGCCTGTACATGGGGCACAAGACGTTGGAGAATCCCTATTTTGAAGAGATCGGTCCCAGGGTCATCAAAGACGGACCGATTATGCCCGTTTACGGACTGACCGCAGGTCTGCGCAGCAGCGATGTCAGCAGGCAGGTCCAGCAGGCCCTCAGACAAGGCCTGTCATCCCTGCGCGATCCCTTGCCGGAGCCGCTCCGCCGCCATCACAACCTGATTCCTCTGACCGACGCACTCCGGCAAATTCACTCGCCAGAGACGCCGGAACAGCTTGAAGACGCCCGTAAACGCATCATCTTTGATGACTTCTTCTACCTCCAGCTGGGCGTGCAGCGCCGTCGCCAGGAGATTCAGCACTTCAATGCTCCACCAATGCCCGTCGACGACGAACTGCTGGCAGACTACAGAACGGCACTGCCCTTTGCCCTCACCGGCGCACAACAGCGGACGCTGGATGAACTGCGGCACGATATGGCCCGGAGCGTGCCAATGAGCCGGCTGGTCCAGGGTGACGTCGGCAGCGGCAAGACCGTAGTGGCCGCCGGCGCCATGTTGATCGCCGCAGCCAGCGGCTTCCAGTCCGCCCTGCTGGCGCCGACGCAGATCCTCGCCGAACAGCATTTTCGCGGTCTGAGCAAACTGCTGGCTGACGTCGAACTGCCTGACGGCGTCGGACTGAACGTCTCTCTCCTCACCGGCCGCGTCACCGGCCAGGAGCGGGAAGCCGCCCTCGCCGGACTGGCAGACGGAAGCATTCAAGTCGTGGTCGGCACCACCGCGCTCATCCAGGAGAATGTGGACTTCGCCAGCCTCGGCTTTGTCGTGGTCGACGAGCAGCACCGGTTCGGCGTCGGACAGCGGGCAGCCGCACGCGATAAGGGCGGGGAAACTGCCGTGCCCCATCTGCTGGTGATGAGCGCCACACCCATCCCCCGCAGCCTGGCGCTCACGGTTTACGGCGACCTCGACGTCAGCGTCATCGACGAGATGCCTCCGGGGCGGACGCCGATCAAGACCAAGCGGTTCTTGCCCACCGACAGGGAACGCCTCTACAGCTTTGTCCGCAGACAGGTGCAAGACGGCCTTCAGGCCTACCTCATATACCCCCTGGTCGAGGAAAGTGAAGTCCTGGATGTCGGCGCGGCCGTGGACGCCCACGCCCGCCTGAGTAAAGAGGTCTTCCCCGATCTGCGCGTGGGGTTGCTCCACGGCCGTCTCAAGGGCGCCGAAAAGGATGACGTGATGCGCGCCTTTGCCGGCGGCGATCTCGATATTCTTGTCAGTACCAGTGTTGTCGAGGTCGGCGTGGACGTTCCCAACGCCACCGTGATGCTGATCGAGGATGCCGAACGCTTCGGTCTGGCGCAACTGCACCAGTTCCGGGGCCGGGTGGGCAGAGGTGCGCACGAAAGCTATTGCGCGCTGATAAGTCGGGTGACGGACGACGCGCAAGCCGAACGACTCAATGCCTTGGCGAATACGACTGACGGCTTCATCCTGGCGGAAAAGGATCTGGAACTGCGCGGCCCCGGGGATTTTCTGGGTACGCGGCAGAGCGGGCTGCCGGACATGAAGTTGGCCAACCTAAGCGATCTCTCTACACTGCATCTGGCACAGGAGGCCGCGCAAGACCTTCTGCGCCAGGACACAGATCTCGACAACTATCCTCAGGTGCAGGAAAAAGTGGAGCGGTTCTGGCGCGGCCACGGCGATCTCTCGTGACCCGGGGATGTAGCCGCTGGCCGTCGCCCAGTTGAAGTTAACCGCGTTCGTCTATCGACACGTAGGGGCGTTCGGCCTCACCCAGATAGATCTGCCGCGGCCGGGCGATGCGTTGCTCCGTGTCGCTCATCAGCTCCATCCACTGCGCCAGCCAGCCCGGCGCCCTCCCCAACGCAAAGAGCACCGGGAAGATCTCGACAGGAAACCCCATCGCCTGGTAGATGATGCCGCTGTAAAAGTCCACGTTCGGGTAGAGCCTTCGCGAGACGAAATAATCGTCCTCCAGGGCAGTCCCCTCTAACTCGACCGCAATATCGATCAACGGGTTGCTGCCGGTAGCCTCGAAGACCTCGTAAGCGATTCTCTTGACGATCTGGGCGCGCGGATCGTAGTTCTTGTACACCCGATGGCCGAACCCCATCAGACGCACCTCCCGGTTCTTCACTCGATCCAGAAAAGCCGGGATCTTCTCTGTACTGCCGATTTCAGCCAGCATCCGCAGGACTGCTTCGTTCGCGCCGCCATGGAGAGGGCCGTACAGGGCCCCGATTGCGCCCGCGATCGCGCAGTACGGATCGGCGTCGCTGGATGCGATGTTGCGCAGCGCCGAAGTCGAGCAGTTCTGCTCATGATCGGCGTGTAAGATGAACAGCACATCCATCGCCCTTGCCAGAACGGGGTCGACTTCGCTGTCACCGGAAAAACCCATCATATGCAGAAAATTGTCGCTGTAGCCCAGCGCGTTGTCGGGATCTGTGTGCGCGCTCCCGAGCCGGTTCCGGTATGCAAAAGCGACCGCCGTCGGCAGTTGGCCGAGAATACGCAAGACCTGCTGCATCCGGTTCTGGCTGTCATGGACCTGCTTGGAATCCGGGTAAAGTGTGGACATCGCTGCCACCGCGCTGATGAGAACGCCCATCGGGTGGGCGTCCGCGCCGAAGGTCGTGAGCAAATCCTTCAGATCCCGGTCGATCTGCGTTTCCGCCATCACGCGGTCGTTCCAGTCCGTCAACTCGCCGGCCGTCGGCAGTTCGCCGAAAAGCAACAGGTACGCCACCTCCAGAAAGGTGCTTTTCTCCGCCAGCTGTTCGATCGGGTAACCCCGGTAACGAAGTATGCCTCTGTCGCCGTCGACAAAGGTGACGCGGCTCTTGCAGGACGCCGTATTTGTATAGCCGGGATCGTACGCCATCATGCCAAAGTCATCGGCCTGCACCTTGAGTTGGCGCAGGCCGATGGCCGGAATAGTATCATCTTCGATCGGCAGATCAATCGTCTGGCCGGTGCGATTATCGGTGATAGTTAGCGTCTGCTCACTCATTGCCGGAACATCCCTTTCCGTTCGGTTGCGAAACCGTTTCTGGGTGTTTTAATAGCTGTATACCATTTTGGCAAATCTTATAGCACGCTTGCACCTGCCAAGATTGCCACCGAAACCTGGCTCAACCGCACGGCTACGACAGATCGACCCCGTTCGGCAACGGTCGGCCCTCGACGCCCGCCAGCAGATTCTCGGTCGTCATCACCGCCATCTTCGTGCGCGTGGCCACGGTGGCGCTGCCTATGTGGGGCAGAATGACACAGTTATCCAGCGAGACCAGCGGGTGATCCGCAGGCAGAGGCTCCGGATCGGTGACGTCCAACCCGGCGGCGGCGATCTCACCCTGCACCAGCGCCTCGTAGAGCGCCTCCTGGTCCACGACCCCGCCGCGACTAGTATTGATGAATACTGCCGTCGGCTTCATCTTGCGGAAAGCGTCCACGCTGAACAGAGAACGGGTCTGGTCGTTGAGAGGGCAGTGGACCGCCACGAAATCGCTCTCTTCCAACAGCGTGTCCATCGGTACAAAAGTCGCACCCACCTCCCGCGCCGCCTCCGGCTTTTCCCTGGGCCCGGTATATAGTATGCGGCAGCCAAAACCCCCGAGCATACGCGCGAACGCGGAGCCAATCCGCCCCAAACCGACGAGCCCGACCGTGCTGCCGTGGATATCGCGGCCCGTCATCCACATCGGTCTCCAACTGGGCCACGTCCCGCTCTGCACGGCGTGCGTACCCTCCGGCAGCCGCCGCGCCGTGGCCAGCAGCAGGGCCAGCGCCAGTTCCGCCGTCGTTTCGGTCAGCACGCCCGGTGTATTCCCCAATGGGATACCCCGTTTGCGCAGCGCAGCCACGTCCACGTGATCGTAACCGACCGACATCGTCGCCACGACCCGCAGCCCGGGCCCGGCCGCGTCCAACAGCTCATCGTCGACTGATTCGGTCAGCAGACAGTAGAGTCCGTCTGCCCCTTGCATCCACTCCAGCAGCGTATCGCGCGCTATCGGCTCTTCGCTGTCCCAGTAGCGGGCGTCACATCTTTCCAGGATCGGCCCAATCGCCGCCTGCGGCAGCTGGCGGGTCACCACAACTGTCGGTCTTGTCATTTCCTCTGCAGCCCTCTGTCCCTGTGCGAACTGATGTCGCGTCGTCTATGTTGGTGCTTCCCGCCCGCTATCCGCGCCCGCCACGCTCCACGACTGCACGCGGCTGACCAGATGGGACGGCAGTCTTCCCTCGATCAGTGTCCCCTTCTCGGTATATTCCTCCCGTTCCACGCGGCCGTGCTCATACATCAGGGAGACCAGGTCGCCCTTGCTGTAGGGCAGCAACAGCCGCAGCGGCGTCATCGTTTCCTTCAGCTTCCCATCCACTTCCGCCAGCAGTTCCGGGATGCCTTCCCCTGTACGGGCACTGATCTGCACGGGAGAAGTGTACTCCTGCAGCGCATGGCGCAACTGTGCCGTAAGGCTGGGCTCTCCTTGCCCTGCCGAGTAGACCAGGTCGATCTTGTTCAGTGCCGTCACAAGCGGCTTGTTTCCGGCATCCAATTCCTCCAACATCTCCTCCACCGCGGTTACCTGCTCATCGGCGTTGGGATGCGAGATATCCACCACGTGCAGCAGCAGGTCTGCCTCCGTGATCTCCTCCAGCGTCGCCCGGAACGCCGCCACCAGCGCCGTCGGCAGCTTCTGGATGAAACCGACCGTATCCGTGAACAGGGCCGTGCGCGTACTCGGCAACTCCACGCGCCGCGTGGTCGGGTCCAGGGTGGCAAACAGCTGGTCCTGGGCCAGCACGCCGGCATCGCTGACCGCATTCAGCAGCGTGCTCTTGCCCGCGTTCGTATAACCAACCACGACGATAACCGGCGTCGATGAATTCTGCCGGCGCTGTCGGTAGCGTTCGCGGTGGTGGCGTACCTCCTCCAACTCCCGCTTGAGATGCGCGATCCGGCGGCCAATCTCCCGTCGGTCCACTTCCAGTTGCGTTTCACCGGGTCCGCGCACACCGACCCCGCCGCTCGCGCCGCCGGCTCGTCCACCCGCCTGCCGCGCCAGGTGAGTCCACGCCCGGGTCAGCCGCGGCAGCCGGTACTCGTATTGGGCCAGCTCCACCTGCACCGCCCCCTCTTTGGTCTTGGCATGGCGTGCGAAGATATCCAGGATCAGGGCTGTGCGGTCGATCACCTTCACATCCTGCCCCAGCACCCTCTCGATTTCGCGCTGCTGGCGCGGCGAAAGCTCTTCATCGAAGATCACCACATTCGCGCCCAACTCCAGGACCAGCGTCTTCAGTTCGCCCAGTTTGCCCGCGCCGATGAACGTAGCCGGGTGGGGATGTTGGAGCCGCTGCGTCAGCTCTCCCTCCACCTCCAGTCCCGCGGTCCCGGCCAGCAGGGCCAGTTCGCTGAGCGAGTCCTCCATCGAGAGGATACCGGGCTGACCCGCCAGGCTGACGCCGACCAGGACCGCCGTCTCCTCAGGTTTGTCGGTCAGGATCAGGCCCTGGTCATCCCGTACGACTGCGCCAAGCCCGCCTTCGCCTGCACCGGTAAAGTCATCGACCGCGGTCAGGCTGCCTGAACGGTTTGCATGTTGACTTTCTGACATTCGATTAACTGTGCCTTTCACAGCGTTCATCCATGGGGGGATGTCAATGTGCCCGCTGATAGGCCAACGCTGTACTACAGTGCTACAAATCCAATCACAAGCCGCCGCCAGGCATGAGTGGCTTCCAACGGCGGCAATTCCCTGTACGTTCACAGGCTATTCGTTGGAGGGCATCTGCTGCGCCTCCGTCTGCGGACCGGCGGCCCGACAAGCCATCGTTCACAAAGTGGTTAGGCCAGGAGAGCGCTGCTGACAAAAGTGGCGGCGAGCAAAGCCGCGTAATGCCAAGCCCGGCAAGATTCGCACATTGTACACGATTTCGCCATTTCGCGCCCGTCGCCGAAGCCTACGGGTGCAGTCCAAAACCGGGGTGAGTTCTCCTACACTTCTGGCAGCAACTGAACCATAGCCAATCCGTCATCCAATCTGCGGCAGAGGAACCGGCAGTTCTCTCTCCTCACTCCTCCTCGCTTTTCTGGGCGGTCGGGCCTATTCGGCCCTCCCTTGTGCGGGGGCGGAGCC
>VXOE01000216.1 GCA_009840225.1 Caldilineaceae bacterium SB0662_bin_25
GAACGTGTCCAGCCCGACCACGTCCCGCCAGTCCCATCAGATCCCCTTACGTGCCTGCCCTCGCACCCGACCCAACTGACGAACGCCACCGTACGGCCCCGCCCGGCGCCTGCACCGCGTCCCGCCCAAAGACGGTAAGCAACGCCAGCCACCGCTGGCGCCGATTCCCCGCCAAACTGTTCCCACCCCAAAATCGGGATGTACCCCAACAGAGGTACAAACTCCACAGCAAGTTCACCCGCATGTTATACTCCCCTGACACCTCCGGCTCCTGAACCGTTTCACCCCGCCGAAACTCTTCCCGCCTTCAGCCGTATGTACTCAAGAGGCGATGCTATGCAAACGATGGTAGAGACCCGCAACCTGCGAAAAACCTATAGCCGCCCCGATGGCTCCACCATAGAAGCCGTCAAAGGCGTCAACCTTGAAATCCGCCAGGGAGAAATCTTCAGCCTGCTCGGCCCCAACGGCGCCGGCAAGACCACCACGATCTCCATGATCAGCGGCCTTGTCGAGCCTACCGCAGGCGACGCAACCATCGGCGGCCACTCCATCACCGCAGAACCGATGGCCGCCAAGCGCCTCATGGGCTTCGTTCCCCAGGAGATCGCCCTCTATCCCGAGCTCAGCGCACGCCAGAATCTCGCCTTCTTCGGCAGAATGTATGGCATGAGAGGCAAAACGCTTAGCCGCCGCGTAGACGAACTGCTCGAATTCGTCGACCTCGCCGACCGCCAGAACGATCGCATCGACACATTTTCCGGTGGCATGAAGCGCCGCGTCAACCTCGCTGCCGGCCTCCTCAACAGCCCCCCGCTCATCTACATGGACGAGCCCACCGTCGGCATCGATCCCCAGAGCCGGCGCCGCATCCTCGACACCGTCAAACTGCTGCGCGACGAGCAGGACATGACCGTCCTCTACACCACCCACCTTATGGAAGAGGCCCAGGAGCTGAGCGACCGCGTCGCCATCATCGACCATGGCCAAATCATCGCCATGGGAACGCAAGACGAACTGACGCAGCAGGTGGGCGAAGAGGACCGGCTGGAATTCACAATAGGGGAGCAGGAGATTGCTGAAACGCTGTTCGAACGCCTCCAACAGAAGACCCCAGGCGTCACCCGGGTTCTCTACAACCCAACCGAGCAGCTCAGTGACGGCAGCACTGAGTCCCTGCCCGCCCTTATGACTGTCTTCGCCAAACGGGGCCGCACCGCGCTCCCGCAGATACTGCAGGAACTCGACTCGGCAGGCGTCGAAATCCAATCCGTCGCCGTGCGCGAACCCGATCTTGAGGCGGTCTTCCTGGCACTGACCGGCCGCGCCCTGCGAGACTAGCCACGCCCGCCAAAGTCCGCCTACCGGCGTGACGACCGCGCAGCCGCCCGCAACCATCGCCCGCCTTTCCCCCGCAGACCGCCTTGACAGATGCGCAAGATTCTCGCTGTTGCCTTCAAAGAGCTGTACGTAACCTTTCGCGATCGCAACCTGATACTCCTCATGTTCGCGACGCCGCTCGTGCTTTCTACCATTATCGGCATGGCCTTCGGCAGCGGCGGCGGCGACTCCGAACTCCCCGACTTCGCCGACATCACCGTAGCCGTAGTCAATCTGGATGAAGGCGTCGACCTGCAGGAGACGCTCAATCTACCCGATCAGTTTCCAAACCTGGGTGCCGGTCCCACCGACCCTGCCGCGCTCCTTCCCCCCTTGCCCGATGGCGCCGCGCTCAACTTCGGCGATCAACTGACCGCCATCCTGCTTTCGCAACCGGTCGAAAGCCCCGCCACAACCGCGACCCAGGGATTCGACCTGTCCGAGCTGGAATGCAGCCTGCTTGACGAATCCGAGAGCGCCGGCACAGCCGCTGCCGCCCCGCTCGGGTCCTTGGACGATCTGCTCGATGCAACCGCGATGGACACTGCCGAACAGGCCCGTGCCGCCGTCGACAGCGGAGAATTCGCCGCCGCCGTCATCATCCCGCCAGGCTTCAGCAGCCATGTGATGCCCCCGTTTGCCTTCGACGCCGGTTTCATACCCCGGGTCCAGCCTGCTGGTGAAGAAGGAACTGTTGAGGTCTACGCCAGCGGCGGCCGGCCCATCTCCGCAAGTATCGTCCACAGCGTCGTTGTCGGCATCGTCAATCAGTTCGTGCGCGTCGGCGTCGCGCTTGGCGCGACGCTGGAAACTTCTGTAGAAGCCGTGGTAGACGGCATCGTTCAAGGCGAAATCGATCTCAGCGCTGTTGACCTGTCCACGGTCTCAACCGACCTGCAAAACCTGGATGCCGGCGCTCTCGGACCTCTCGGATGCCTGATCACACCCGGCGCAAACAACGTCAGCGCCGCCCAACAACCGCTGGCGGCCATCCAGGAAGCCCCTCCCTTCTCCCGCATCATCGTCCCCACCGGCGCTTCGCAAGCCGTCTTTTTCGCTCTCTTCACCGGCGTCTTCGGCATCCAGTCCATCTATCAGGAGCGCAGAAACTGGACCCTCCAGCGTATGATCGTCTCGCCCACCCCCCGCATCTTCCTGCTTATAGGCAAGTTGCTGGGAAACCTTGTCATCGTCTTCCTCCAGATCCTGATTCTCCTGGCCGCATTGACCCTGATTGCCTCCCTTGTCATCGGTCAGCCAACGCTCATCTGGGGGGCCAACATTGCCGCCATCCTCGTTGTGACCCTGGCTCTGTCTCTCTGTGTAACCGGCCTGGGTGTCTTTGTCGTCGGTCTGGCAAGAACGCCCGAGCAGGTCAACCTCTTCGGACCGATGATAAACATCTCTCTGGCCGTACTGGGAGGCGCATTCGGCTTCGCCCTGCCCGACCAGGCCGCCAGATTTTCACTCATCCACTGGGGCGTGGACGCATTCACGCAACTGGCCAATGCCCAGACCGGCTTCGCACTCAACCTGCTTGTGCTCTTCGGTCAGGGCATCCTGCTTTTCCTGCTGGGAGCGTGGCTCTTCAAGCGCCGCCTGGACCTGTGACCCCCTGCACAACGAACGAATGACGCCAACGACGCAATACTACGCATCTGACAGCCTTTGGCAATGCGATCAATCCTGACCATCATCCTCAACGATCTGAGAATCTTCTTCTCGCAACGCGGCAACCTTCCCGGCCTGCTCGTCATCCCCGTACTCCTCACGCTTGTAGTCGGTTGGAGTATCGGCCAAATCGGCGGCCGCGGTCCGACCCGGCTGCGCGTCGACCTGATCGATCTTGACCGGAGCGACATGTCCGCCCAAATGATCGAGGACCTCCGCGCCGCCAACGACGCCTTCGTACTCTGCCCGCTCGACAACGACGAAGAAGACTTCTGCAGGCTGGCCGAGGAACCCCTGCAGTTGGAGCGCGCCATCGAACGCGCACGGTCCGGCCGCACCAGTGCTCTGATCGTCATACCCGCCGGCTACGCCGACGCCTTGGAGAACTTCGAAAGAACTGCCGTTGACTTCTATTCCCTGTCCGATCCAATGCAGCCGGACCCCGTACTGCAAAGCCTCAACGCCGTCCTCCAGCGCGCCAGTACTGCCTCCATGATACCCGGCGTGGCCGGCGCCCTGCTCGACAACCTGACCTCTGCCGCACAACTGCCTCCTATCGAAGGAGCCGCGCGCGACAGCTTCCTGCGCGCCCTCTATTCTCGCTCGCAACAGCTGTTGACGGACCGGCCGTCCCCGGTCAGCTTCCGCGTCGCCGATTCAAACGGCGACAGCACCAGCGTCATCGATAACGGCTTCAACCAGTCTGCCCCGGGCATGGGATCCCTGTACGTCATGTTCACAGTCCTCGGCGGCATGGCCGTCCTTCTGCGCGAGCGCCGCCAGTGGACGCTTCAGCGGCTGATAGCCCTGCCTCTCTCCCGCGCACAGATCCTCGGCGCCAAGATCGGCGTCTACTTCACGCTCGGCATGATTCAGTATGCCATCGTTTTCGCCGTCGGCGCCGCCGTCGGCATGGAATTCGGCAGCAGTCCGATTGCCTTTCTCGCCGTCATGGCCGCCTTCGTCCTCTGCATCACCGCCCTCACCTTCGCCCTCGCCCCCTGGATCAAGAGCGAAGGCCAGGCCAGTGGCCTTGTCCTCCTCCTATCCCTGTCGCTCGCCCCCTTGGGCGGCGCCTGGTGGCCCCTCGAAATCGTCCCCGATTTCATGCAGACCATCGGCCACATCTCCCCCGTCGCCTGGGCCATGGACGCCTTCCAGGATCTCATCTGGTACAACGGCGCCTTCCCCGACGTCCTCCCCGAAATCGCAGTCCTCCTCGCCGCCTCGACCGTACTGTTCATCTTCGGCATCCGCAGCTTCAAGTACGAGTAACCCCCCGTAGGGGCACCCCTCGTGGGTGCCCAGGTATTCCCTCAAATGCGCGTCCCCACTGAATCCCCCCGTAGGGGCACCCCTTGTGGGTGCCCAGGCACTCCCTCAAATGCGCGTCCCCGCTGCATTCCCCCGTAATGGCACCCCTTGTGTGCCCAGGTTTCCCCTCAAATGCGCGTCCCCACTGAGTCCCCCCGTAGGGGCACCCCTCGTGGGTGCCCAGGTATTCCCTCAAATGCGCGCCCCCACTGAATCCCCCCGTAGGGGCACCCCTCGTGGGTGCCCAGGTACTCGCTCAAATGCGCGTCCCCGTTGAATCCCCCCGTAGGGGCACCCCTTGTGGGTGCCCAGGTACTCCCTCAAATGCACCGCCCCACTGAATCCCCCCGTAGGGGCACCCCTTGTGGGTGCCCTCGCCCTGAATTACCGTCACGCCGGAAAAACGTCAAATTTAGCCCCCGATTCCCCCGGCAGGCGCGACCTGCGCTCATTCCATTCTTAGCGCCGCCCAGTCTGCCACCCTGTGCAATCCTGTCACCCACCAGCGACATCTGCGAAAACTCACCAACTTACCGGACCGAACCCCGCAGCGTTTTCAAGTACGACGATCACCCCGTACTCTGATATGATTACACCGAATCCCAAATGCAGTCTTCGCAATGGCCAGAATGTATGTCACATACGAATCCTGCAAAACTGCGAGTACCGATGTCCAATCTGACGGCTTCAGAATCGGTTGAGATACATCAATGAGAACTCAGGACAAAACAGGATCCTCCCCTGGAATCGAACGCAGGCCGGGCGTGATGGGAGGAGACCCGTGCATCGCAGGGACTCGCATTCCAGTGTGGCTCCTGGTGCAGGCCCGACGACTGGGAAGTACAGAAGCGGAATTACGCAAAGCATATCCTCGATTGCGCACTGAGGATCTGACCAATGCCTGGGCCTACTACCGTTCCAACAAAGATGAAATTGAGCAACAGATAACCGAAAACGAGACTGGATAAAAACTCCTGCCTCCACCCGAATGAATGCAGTCCCTAAATTCACTTAAGTGGTTCGACTCGGTCACCACTTTCCTCTATCCCTGAACGATCCGTCATGTCAAAATCCAACCAGAGTGCGAATCCACCGCCCAGCGCAGGTCACCTCGGGTCTCAACCGTCCAGCCTCTACGCCGCCGCCGGCGTCGACATCGAAGCCGGCAACCGCGCCGTCGATCTGATGAAGTCAGCCGTACGCTCGACCTTCACCCCCGACGTCCGCGCCGACGTCGGCAGCTTCGGCGGCCTCTTCGCCCTTACCGACCTGCCCGCCCAGCCCCTGCTCGTCGCCTCCACCGACGGCGTCGGCACCAAAGTAAAGCTCGCCGCTCAGCACGGCCGCTGGCTGGGCATCGGCCACGACATCGTCAACCACTGCCTCAACGACATCCTCGTGCAGGGCGCCCGTCCCCTCTTCTTCCTCGACTACATCGCCGCCGACAAACTCGTGCCCGAAAACGTCGCCGCCGTCGTCCTCGGCATAGCCGAAGCCTGCCGCGCCGCCGGCTGCGCCCTCCTCGGCGGCGAAACCGCCGAAATGCCCGGTGTCTACACACCCGGCTCCTGCGACGTCGCCGGAACCATCATCGGCCTGGTCGACCAGGACGCCCTCCTGCCCCGCCCCCACCAAATGCAACCCGGCGACCTGCTCTACGGCCTGCCCAGCAGCGGCCCACACACCAACGGCTACTCCCTCATCCGTCGCCTCCTCGCCAACCGCGACTTGCACCAGCCGCTGGCAGACGGCGTCCCGCTGATCGATGCCGTTCTCGCCCCGCATCGCTCATATCTGCCCCCTCTCTTGAAAATGGAAGCAGCCGGGATCGCTATCAAGGGCCTGGCCCACATCACCGGCGGCGGCCTTGAAGACAACATCCCTCGCATTCTCCCATCCGGCCTGCGCGCCCGCATAGACCGCCGCAGCTGGGAAGTCCCTCTTATTTTTCGCAAACTGCTCGAATGGAGTGGGATGGAACGGGAAGAATCCTACAGGGTATTCAACATGGGAATCGGCATGGTGGCTGTCATCGCCGCCGATCAGGCGAGTCGCGTCATGACCGCACTGCCCGATGCCATCCCCATCGGCGCCTTGACCGCCAGCAACCAGCCCGACCCAGATATCATCTTCGTAGACTGACGTGCTATCCTCCCACCTGACGCCCCCAAGCCCCTCCGCGGAATGAAAGGTGTTCTTCGCGCCCTTTCGCGTGCCTTCGCGGATCAAAGAAAGGTGTTCTTCGCGCCCCTTCGCGTCCCTTCGCGGAAAAGGAAGTTTTCTCCACACCACCCAAAGGTAACCCCATGACCACCGACCTCGTCCAACTCACATACAAAGGCCCCGTCGCCACCGTCGTCCTAAACCGCGCCGACAAACTCAACGCCCTCAACGCCGAAATGCTCACCGCCCTCGAAACCTACGCCGACGAACTGGACCGCAACCAGGACGTCCGCGTCGTCCTCCTCGCCGGCACCGGCAGAGCCTTCTGCGTCGGCGCCGACATCTACGAATGGAGCGACCTCTCACCCCTCGAAATGGGACGCCGCTGGATCCGCGACGGCCACCGCATCTTCGCCCGCTACGCCCGCCTCCCCCAGCCCGTCATCGCCGTTCTCAACGGCTACACCTTCGGCGGCGGCCTCGAACTGGCCCTCGCCGCCGACCTGCGCCTCGCAGCCGAGCACGTCGAACTCTCTTTCCCTGAAGTAAAGTTGGGGATCATTCCCGGCTGGGCCGGCACGCAGCGCCTGCCGCAGCTCGTCGGACCCAGCCGCGCCAAACAGATGATTTTCAGCGGAGATCGCATATCAGCCGAGCAGGCCGAAAACTGGGGACTCGTAAACGAAGTAGTGCCTGCAGACCAGCTGGCCGAACGAGCCCTCGACCTGGCCAAATCCATAGCCGCCAACGGCCCCGTCGCCGTCCAGATGACCAAACATCTCATCGACGCCGCCATCCCATCCAGCGCCGATAACGGCGTCGTCCTCGAAACCCTCGCCGGCAGCCTCGCCGCCTACACCGCCGACGCCGAAGAAGGCGTCTCCGCCTTCCGCCAGCGCCGCCAGCCCCAATTCACCGGGCGCTAGGAGAAAAGGAAGGATTAGCACTTCGCAACGTAGAGGTGGCGCACCAAGTGCGTCACCCCTCACTGATCACCTCCCCACAATGGGGGCACCTGACCGGTTCCTCCCCCTCTCTGGCCAGTTCCTCCATAAACCCCGACCCCAGTATCCCCGCCGGCAGCGCGAACAACCCAATGCCCACAATCGCAATCATCCCCGCCAGCAGACGCCCCGCCGCCGTAACCGGGAACACATCGCCGTAGCCCACCGTTGTCAGTGTGATGATGCTCCACCACATCGCCTTGGGAATGCTCGCAAACTCCTCTGGCTGGGCCTGATGCTCGGCGAAAAACATCATCGAGGACGTCATCACCAGCAGGAGAAGCAGCACCGATACCACAGCAACCAGTTCACCCCGCTTCGTATGCAGCACCGTGCCCAGAGTGCGCAAGCTGGAAAAGTACCTGCCCAGCCGAACAATTCGCGCCAGCAACCGCACCACCCGCAGGAAGCGCAGGTCCAGCCCGTGCAGATTCACGAAAAAGACCAGGTAGACCGGCAGTACGGCCAGCAGGTCAATCAGCGCCAGCGGAGACACCAGGTACTGAAGACGGCCCTTTACCGGATGCCCGTATCTCGGATTCTCCGTGCACGTCCACACCCGCAAGAAGAATTCCACCGTAAAAATGCCGACCGAAATCACCTCAAAGAGATAAAAGGCGTCCGGAGAAATCCGGTGAATCTCCTCCACTGTCCCCACGATCAGCGCAACGACATTCAGAGCGATCAGTGTGATGAGGAAAACGTCAAAGATTTCGCTTGGCCGGTTACCCTCCTCAGCCTCTTCGATTATTTCGTAGACTGTTTTCTTTAGCGATTTCATCTGAGGACCAGGGAAGGAATGAGCAGGAGCCCCCGCGGCTTTCTCAGTAGCCGGGGGGCGAAATGCAAACTAGAGTTGCAGGGTTACGGGAAAGTCCAGGTCGTATTTCGATCGCGAGGCGACTACTTCACCGTCCAGAACATCTGACGGCTCTGAGGCACAGTGAGGGGGCAGATCATCACTGCCGAGGTGGGCGAGGAGGGACTCGAACCCCCGACCTCGCGGATGTGAACCGCGCGCTCTAACCAACTGAGCTACCCGCCCAAATTAGGACTGTCGCAGTCAAGAAACAGCCGCTTCAGAAGCAAACCAGAGTATAGCACCGACCCCGAATTTGGCAAATCCATGCCGCCATAGCAAAATCAACTCGACAATACTGCGTCACCATTTTCAATACGACAAGACCGTCCCTGGTCACACGCCAATCGAGCCCTGCACATCCTCCATGCCCCGCTTCTATCGCCACAGCCGCCTGCTATATCGCATCTTCTTCACCCTCGTCATCGCCGCCGGCCTCTTCGGCTGGTTCTACGCCTCCGGCAACTGGCAGCCCGACCCTTCCGCCTTTGAAATCGGTTCACTGACCGGTGACGCTGACGTAATCGATCTCATCGCCGGCTTGATCGAAGACGCCATTCAAATCTTCCAGGAAATCACCGGTTAACCGCCGGAAAATTTACAACTGTTGCTACTCGCCTTCTGGAACGTGAATGCACTGCTGGCCGTCCCTCGCATTCAAGTACCGGCACAGTTCCAAATAAGCCGGCCGGAATGTGGGCGGGTCGCAACACGGGCTCGGCTCCATGATTCCCCACCAGAACTGCTCCTCATCCTCCGCATTGCCGTCGCTCAGCCACGCCAGGTTGGGCATCGTAATCATGCTCATAAGACCAATCCAGGGTTGCCAGTTGGCTTCTGCCCATTCGAACGCCCGCCGCAGATACTCGGCCTGCACGTCGAAATCAATGCCCGCGTCCCTGCCATGCCAGCGATAGCTCGGATTAACGGGATCTGAAGTCCAACCGAACTCCAGAAGCACAATCTGCTTCTCCGTGTCCCCGTACCGCTCCATGATCGCCCGAATATCCTCTACACGACGGAAACTGAAGAACCGGTGCCCGCCGTATCGCTCCTCCGCTGCCGCAACCTCCGGGTCCAGTTCCGGAGGCGCCGCAAACCCTACGCCGTGCACCCCCAGCGCATCGAAATAACCCTCGCTGCTCCCCCCCATCGCCTCGTACATCTGCTCGTAAAACACGTGGTCCGGCATCGCGTTCTCGTTGTCGTCCCCCGTCGGCGCCATCCCCGCACTGATCACGATCGCATTCGGATTCGCCGACTTGATCGCCGCATACGCCCGGCCCAGAAAATATATGTATTCGGCAGGATTCGGACGCTTGTGCCCCCACTCGCGGCTCAGATTCGGCTCGTTCCAAATCTGATAAGCCTGAATACAGCCGACCGCCTCCGGCTTGCAACTGTAGCGGCTGGCCAGTGCAAATACGTAGTCGGCAAAGTGATCGGCGCTCGCCGGCGGCAGACCCGCCCAGAAATCCCTCTTCTGCGGATCAATCGATATCCGCGCCAGCAGCTTCAGACCGCCGCTGTTCACCTGCTGTACGACCCTGTCCGAAAACGACCAGTCCAGATGCCCTTTCCCGGCGCCCTCTATGTTCTCCCACGCAAAAGTCTGCTTGACCCAATGAAAACCGCCCTCGCGTAACAGGTTCAAGTCCCGCTCCGCCACCTCCGGCCGCCACCAGAGGAAGGCCTGCGTGCCGAAATCAGGACTCTCCATCGTCGCCGGCAGGAATCCGCCCTCCCCGGCCTCTTCCGTTTGCGGCGGCTGAGATTCTGCCTCCTCTTCCGTCGCTGCCGGTGTAGCCGTCTCCTCCGGCTCAGGCGTGGCTGTCGCCGGTTCGCTGGTCGCAGTCGCAGTCGGCGGCGCCGGTGTGTCCGTCGGCACCTGGCTCGTCTCGCCTTCCGGCGTTGACGTCTTGGTCGGCGTTGTCGTTGGCTCACTATCAGACCGACCGCACGCGGCCACAGAAATCAGAGCGAGCAGGAGGATTCCAATAAGCAAACGGGACTGCAATGTCATTGTCTAGCCCTTAATAAGGATGCGACTGGAACTCAATCGAATTTCACCACTCTTCCGCGGTAAATTAGGCCTTCCTCACGAATGCGGACTCCGGACAGGGAGCCGTAATCCTCAAGGAACGCAGGCCAATGAAAATGAAATGCACCAGAGCCTTGGGCCCGCTGCAGTGCTTTCGATCTGTGCCAGGGGAAGCCGTCTTATTGTACGTGAGAATGAATATTATGAAAAAATAGTCCTCGGAACTGCAACACGGTCCCCGTCGCTTAGCGACCTCGAAGGCTGGGCGCGCCAGTTGACCCCTGCAGCCGAACTCTGTCCATGCACCCCTCTCAATTCCAGCCAGGGGGTCTGCTCAACGCGTAATCTCCCACGCCAAATGCTGAATCTCCGGCAATATCAGCTTCTCCATCGCCAACTTCACCGCATTCGTCGATCCCGGCAAACTGATGATCGCGCAGCCCCGGTACGTGCCTGCCGTCGCCCGGCTCAGCATCGCCGCCGCTCCCACCTCATCGTAACTGAGCATCCGGAAAATCTCACCGAAACCGGGCAACTCCTTTTCCAGCGCCTTCGACAACACGTCATACGTGCGGTCCCGCTTGCTCACGCCCGTGCCGCCATTAAACACGATGACCTGCGCGCCACTGCCGCTGAAATCTTCCAACGCCGCCGCGACCTCCTCCGGCTCGTCCCTCACGATGCGCGTGGCAACCACCTGATGACCCTCCGCCTCAGCCATCTCGCGAATGGCCTGTCCGCTGCGGTCCGTTTCCGGCGTGCGTGTATCGGAGACGGTCACGATCGCAAAGGCGATGCTGCCCTTTTCTTCTTCCGCCTGCTGACGATGCTCTTCGGAGCTTAATCCATTCTTCATCTTTCACCCTCTCATCACCAATATGTTCATGATAGCGCGCCAAGATCACCAGGCGCGCAGGGGGTCATGGCGCCTTGGCGCTCCCGCCTCTCCTGAGCATTATACTTCAGATTCGAGAAAGCGGCTCCCCTTTGCCTCCTATCCCATCCGGCGCATCCACTGGCAGTGTGTGTACCTCATATTACTGCGCGCCGGAGTGCATGCCAGCTTGTCAGGCCATCGCACCTGTGACCGCACCACAGTCCATCCCCCCATCAAATGAACTGCTGTTCACAAAAGACGCGTCCAACAATTCGGGTGGAATGCACCCGAACCGGCCAACTGATTTTGGCATGCATTCGTCGGCCTGTTATAATCCGATTCTGTCCTGAGAACGCTTCCAGCAATCAGGTTGAAACCCCTGTTTCGTACTGCCAGCAATTCCATCAATCACCTGATGTTACGCAATCGTTGCCTTGTGTCAGTTGGATCCAGTGCGTAATGACGCTGCATCTGCGTAACATGACCTATTGATTCGCCGCTTCTCCCTGTCGTTTAGCATATCATGGCAGAAATATTTCCCAGGAGCAGCTCTTTCGTGTTCATTTGACTAACCAAGTGAACTCGGTTCATCCTCATACGTTCAATCCATCACATTTCCAGGAGGAAAACAATGCAGCGAACGGATATGAGTCGAAGAAGCTTCCTACAGTTGGCCGCGGGCAGCACGGCAGTCGCTGCGTTAGCCGCGTGCGCGCCGCCTGTACCGGCCGGCACCACTGCAGACGCATCCGCCGAGCCAGTTACCCTCAACTTCTTTAACCGCGGCGGCCAGTTCATTGAGAACGTAATGGACCAGCAGATGTCCCTGTATAGGGAGTCTAACCCCAATATCGAGTTCGAGATCAACGCCGTGGCCGGCGCCTCTCACCAGGAAGCCCTCCTGATCATGATCTCCGCCGGCACAGGACCGGACATGTGGTTTGACGCCAACCGCACCACCGGCCCCCTCACTCGCAGGGGCGTGACCACCAATCTTGAGCCCTACTTTGAGGCCGATCCTGACTTTAGCGAAGACGACTATGTCGAAAACGTCTGGATCGCCCAAACCTACGACGGCGCTCGCTGGGGCATCCCCTGGGACAGTGGCGCCATGCTCATGGCATTCAATATCGACCTGTTCGATGAGGTCGGCGTTCCCCATCCGGAGCCGGATGCATGGATGACATGGGACGAAATTATCGAACTCGCCAAGGTTCTCACCTTCGACCTGGACGACAATTCGGCCAACGATTCTGACTTCGATCCCGCCCGCGTGCGTCAGTACGGACTTAGGGCCGGCTTTGGTCACGGTCGCCCGACCTATATCTGGGGCAACGACGCCGAGATTATCGCTGATGACGGCACCATGCCGATGGATTCGGATGCATTCATCGAGGCGATGAACTGGTTGGCGGATTTGGGTCTGAAACACTTTGTCAATCCATCGCCCGCTTACGAAGCCGCTGGCGAGACCAGCCTGCAAGCCGGCAACGTTGCCATGCAGCACATCGGCGTCTGGTCGCTGGGCCGCATCAACCAGGCCGGCGTCAACTGGGGCACATTCCCCGTACCCTACAACAAGACGAAGACATCCTACGGCCACTACTCGCCCCTGTGCGTCTTCTCCCAGACTGACTATCCCCAGGAGTCCTACGATTTCATCTCTTGGGCCTGCCTCAGCAATGCAGGGCAGCAGATTCTTGTCGATCTGGGTATGCAGCAGCCGACCCGTAAAGACCTGCGCGAACAGTTCCTGACCAATGAGTCACCGCCGGAAATGAAGTACCGCCAGGCGTTCTACGACGCATTCGAGGATCAGGCTACCTTCCGCTGGCCCGGAGACACCATCGGCTCCTACTACGGTGGCTGGTATCAGACGATGCTCGACTACTGGGGACCGTATCTGGACCAACTCTGGATCGGTGATATTCGCTGGGAAGATGTCGCCACAGAGGTGCGCCAGGGCTCTGAACATATCCTGCAGACGGGCGAAATCTCCTAAATGCAATCTTCACCTGCTCAATCTACACCCGCCGCGCAGACCGATCGAGGTCTGCGCTTTTTCCATCGCCTCAGCTTCGAAGAGACTTTCTTCGGCTGGCTCTTTATCGTTCCTGCCGTGTTGGGGCTGCTGTTTTTCCGCCTCGGCCCGGTGTTCGCCAGCTTCTATCTCAGCTTCACCAAATACGAAATCATCACCGCCCCCCGGTGGATCGGATTCGCCAACTACACCAAACTGGTCACTGATGCGCTGTGGCTGCGATCCATTGAGGTGACCTTGTGGTATGTCTCTCTCTTTGTGCCTCTGTCCCTCACATGTGCTTACACCATCGCCCTGCTGATGAGCCGCAATGTGCGCGGGATCACATCCTATCGCACTCTCTGGTACCTGCCTTCAGTCGTGCCGGTCGTCGCCAGCGCCACCATCTGGCGCTGGGGCCTCAATCCGGAGTTTGGGCCCATCAACTATCCGCTCAAGCTGCTGGGCCTGCCAGCGCCCCGTTGGCTGACCGACCCGGACTGGATCGTGCCCTCCATTGTCTTTATCGGTCTGTGGGGGCTGGGCAACTCTGTGCTCATCTTTCTGGCTTCGATTACCAGTGTGCCCCGCACCTTCTACGAAGCTGCCGAAGTCGATGGCGCCAACCTCTGGGCCAGGTTCCGCCATGTGACCTTGCCCCTCACCTCTTCGATTATCTTCTACCAGTTGATTGTAACGGTCATCAATAGCTTCCAGGTCTTCGGTGTGGCCTATGTCCTCTTCGTATCCAATCCCTCTGCCTCCTCTGCCGGACCGGACAACGCCGCCCTCTTTTATGTGCTCTACATGTTTCGCAACGCCTTCGGATACTTTCGCAACGGCTACGCATCGGCCATGGCCTGGATTCTCTTCCTCGTTGTAATGCTGCTGACGATCATCCTTTTCTACAGTCAGCGGCGTTGGGTCTATTACGAAACGGAAGGGGGCGGCTCGTGACCGCTTACCGTATCAGGCACAACGCCGGTCGTCTTCTGATTCATCTGACGCTGGCCGTTGGTAGCGTATTTATGCTGGTTCCCTTCTTTTGGCTGCTTTCTTCTTCACTGAAAGCGCCCCATGAGATCTATGTCTTTCCCCCTAAGTGGATACCCGATCCGGTCCGCTGGTCGAACTATCGCGAAGTGTTCGAGGTTGTGGCGGTCGCGCGCTATACAGCCAACACAATGATAGTCACCATCTTCTCTACCGTGGGCGTTATAATCAGCTCCTCTATGGCTGCCTATAGCTTTGCCCGGCTGCGTTTCAAAGGGCGGGATATCATGTTCGGCCTGATCCTCTCGACCGTGATGCTGCCTTACGTCGTTACAATGATTCCCGTCTACATTCTGTTCACGCGCCTGGGCTGGATCGGGACCTATCTACCCCTGATTGTGCCGGACTGGTTTGGTGGGCCCATCACGATCTTTCTGTTGCGCCAGTTCTTCCGCACAATTCCCCTGGAGTTGGAAGACGCCGCCCGCATAGACGGGGCCAGCCGTCCGCGTATTTTTGCCCAGATCATTCTTCCTTTGGCCCGGCCTGCGCTCACGGTCGTTCTCGTGTTGTCCCTGCTCTACAATTGGAACGACTTCCTGGCGCCTCTCATCTATCTGCATAAACGAGATATGTTCACCCTGGCCTTGGGACTGAACGCACTCCAACACTTCGAAAGCGGCCTGGATTGGACCCACTACGTGATGGTGCTCGCCACCCTGATGGTGCTGCCCGTCATCATTGTCTATTTTCTCGCCCAACGCGCCTTCGTCGAAGGGATCGTCCTTACCGGGCTGAAAGGATAAAGACAGTCGTAACTGCTAACTGCTTGCCCAATGGCGCTCAAAATTCAGCATGGCGAAAGACGATTCTCTTTCCCTATCAAACCTATCGCCCTTCAATGGTTGCTTTCACTGACTACTGACTACTGACTACTGCATTTGGGCGGTCGGGCCTAGTCGGCCCTCCCTTGTGCGGGGGCTCCGCCC
>VXOE01000244.1 GCA_009840225.1 Caldilineaceae bacterium SB0662_bin_25
CAAAAGCGAGGAGAGAGTAAAGAGAAGTGAGGAGAGAGAAACATCTTTCGCCATGTTGAATCATGAGCGCCATTGGGCAAGGACTTAGCAGTTACGAGGAAGGAAAGTAAATTGGAGGGATGGAGAGATGGCTGAGTTTGCGCCGGTAGATGAGCAGATGGCTGTGTTGATGCGGGGGGTGGAGTTTGGCGACGATCGGACGCGTTACAATATGGAGGCGGAGCTGCGGGTGAGGCTTGAGGAGAGCCGGAGAGACGGCCGGCCTCTGCGCGTTTATTGCGGCTTCGATCCGACGTCGAGCGATCTTCATCTGGGGCATACGGTGCCGCTGCGAAAGCTGAGGCAGTTCCAGGAACTTGGTCATACGGTAGTCTTTCTGATCGGCACTTTCACGGGGACAATTGGTGATCCGAGTGACAAGGAGAGCGCGCGTACGCAGCAGAGCCTGGAAGAGGCGATGGGGAATGCGCGGAGTTTCACGCAGCAGGCGCACAGGGTGCTGGACCCGGAGAAGACGGTTGTTGATTACAATCACAGGTGGTTGAGCGAACTGGACTTTGGCGGGGTCATTCAGCTGGCCAGCAGCTTCACCGTGCAGCAGTTTCTGGCCAGGGACAATTTCAGCAAGCGGCATGCCAAAGGGGAGCCCATTTGGCTACACGAATTTTTCTATGCGCTGATGCAGGGGTATGACGCGATCAAGCTGGACACGGACGTGCAGATAGGGGGGACCGACCAGCTGTTTAACCTGATGGCAGGGCGCACGTTGATGAGTGCGCGGGGAATGCGGCCACAGGTGGTGCTGACATTTCCGATTCTGGTCGGGACGGACGGTCACCTGCGGATGAGCAAGTCGACCGGCAATCATATTGGGATCGATGAGGCGCCGGGGGTGATATTTACCAAGGTGGTCAACCTGCCGGACCATACTTTCCGGAACTTCGCGGAGCTGGTTACGCGTTGGGGCCAGGAAGAGATCGATGGGATGGTTGCCCAGATAGAGAGCGGCGAACTGGCGCCGCAGGCTGCAAAGCGGGCCTTGGCGAAGGAGATTGTGAGTATCTTCCATGGCGAGGCCACGGGGGAGCAGGCGGCTGTGGACGCGGTGCGCATGCACGAGGGTGCGGCGCCAAGCGACGCGCCAGAGTTCAGATTATCTAAGGAGATGAACCTGCTGGACCTGATGAGCGAGGCGGGTCTGGTGCGCAGCAAGGGAGAGGCGCGGCGACTGATACAGCAAGGGGGCGTGCGGCTCAACGGGGAGGCGGTCTCGGACGGCGTGCAAACGTCGGTCACGCCGAACGGCGGCGAGAGTGTTCTTCAGGTTGGAAGGAAGAGGTTTCTGCGGGTTGTTTCGGACGAATAGTGTGGGGCAGTTTTCTCGGGGGAAATGGACGGTTTTTTTCATGCCAATAAAGAAAGGAACCGGATGCCACGCTTCCCCCGATAGTGGCTTCCAACCACAACGTGACAACTCGGTCCCTAAGACATAAGTATAGCACGCTTTTATTTGCTTGTAAAGGGGTAATTTCATCGAATTTCAGGTTTTTTTCGATTTTTTTCGCCAAGATCGAGTTGTTCTTGACAGATCCGGGGGCAGTGGCGGAGGTTTGACGCAGTTGTGCGCACACCGAGTTCATGTTCGACGTTCGGACGGAGAGAAAAGCTTCCGGATTCGAACCTTTGCATCGCGTCAGGACCTTCAGGCGTGATCAGGATTGCACTAGCGTAAGGAGCGAGCGATGGGGACTTTTGATGGGAAACGCGGCCTAATATTTGGCGTTGCGAACAAGAATTCAATTGCGTGGGGGATAGCGCAGGCTTTGGCGGAGGAAGGCGCGGAGATTGGGTTCAGCTATGCCGGCGACTTTCTGGAGAAGCGGGTCACGCCGCTGGCGGAGTCGCTGGGCAGCCGCTTCGTCGAGGAATGCGACGTTACCGATGACACGGCGATTGACGAGCTTTTCGACAAGGCCGGGGACCATTTCGGGGGCCTCGATTTTCTGGTGCACTCGATAGCCTTCGCTCCACGTGAGGATCTGGGCGGGCGCTTCGTGGACACGAGCCGCGAGGGATTCCGCGTTGCGCTCGATGTAAGCTGCTACAGCCTGGTGGCGCTGGCCAAGCGTGCGGTCCCGTTGATGCCGGGGGGCGGCAGCATGCTGGCAATGACCTATTACGGTGCGGAGAAGGTGACGCCCAATTACAATGTAATGGGCGTGGCCAAGGCTGCGTTGGAGGCGACGATACGCTATCTTGCCTGGGACCTGGGCAAAGACCAGGTGCGGGTGAATGCGATCAGCGCCGGTCCTATCAAGACGTTGGCTTCGGCGGGGGTCAGCGGATTCCGGAAAAGCCTTGGATACGTGGGCACGGTGGCGCCGATGGGGAATGTAACCCAGGCCGACGTGGGGAATGCGGCCCGGTTCCTCCTGGGAGACTGGGCGGGGAAGGTCACGGGCGAGGTTGTCTACGTGGACGGCGGGTACAATATTATGGGCGCCCCTGAGATGGACACTGTGTGAGGCAGCGGTCGGGCGACGCCTAGCGAGAAAAGCAAACTGGTCAACCCAGTGGTGGGTTGACCAGTTTTTTTCATGTCCTGGTTCGGGAGGGAGGGCACTGCCCTGTCGTTCACTTCCCGGATTTCCCCATGGTCTGGCATCTGAAGTGCCGTGGCGGGAGCGACGGGATTTGAACCCGCGACCTCCGGCTTGACAGGCCGACATGCTAACCGCTACACCACGCCCCCATCAGGAAATCAAGACATGCGAAGTTGAGGTTAACACGGACTCGGTCGGATGTCAAATGAAAGCGGATGGAATTGCGAGCTGGGGGAAGGCGGCAGCGGAGGCCGTTTCAACTTTTGCGGGAGGGCAGGCGAGGTATACGTTTGCCCACGCGACGCAGGAGACGAGAGGAGATGGCCTTCGACTGGGCGGGCAGTTTTTTGGCGCCTGAGGATTGGCGGGGCCGGCGGGCATTGTCGACGATTCGCTGGGCGGCCTGGCGGCCATGTTCCAAGGCCTCACGGTAGTGGCCGGACATAAGCTCCGGGGTGATTTTTTGTCCTTCGGTGGCCCAGACTGTGACGGCTCTGCCGATGGCCCAGGTGCCGGCGTAGGCGACGGCCACTTTGGGCACGATGCCCCAGACGGGGATCAGACCGCTCATCTGGCGGGCGAGCTGGCGGAAGAGAAAGCCGCCGCCGAGAACGCCGACGATTTCGCCCAAGAGCTTCTGTGGGGAACCGGTCTTTCCCGAGACGAGTGCGATCTTGTAGGCCATCATCAGCTGGTTCTTGGTGAGGACGATAGCGTCGCCGGCGCCGAGGACGAAGTTCAGGCCGGGCACGGTTTCGCCGAGGCCGGTGGTGAAGGAGTAGCTGGCGTTGACCTGGGAGGTCTCCTGGATGAGCATATTGAGGGCTGCCGTGCGCAGAGGCGGCAGGCGGCGGGCGAAGGGCAGACGGAGGGAGGGGGGGACGATTTGTACCAGGGTCGCGGCGACGCGGTCTAGGGAGCGATCGGACCAGTCGGGGATGGCGACGCGCACGTGTTCTCCGCGGCGGGCGATGGCACTGTCGGGGCGTTTGGCTTCGGGGCCGACGACGACTATCAGAGAGGGGATGGACTGGGCGTTGAGCGCTTGTTGCAGAGAGACCAGGTCGGGGCTCAGTTCGAGACGGGTGGAGACAAGGAGGGCGCAGTCCGGAGTCGTGCGCGAAGGTTGAGACGTCGAGTTACGTGTTTTAATGGTGCGCGGGGCGATTTCTGTGCTCTGGGAAAGGAGGCCGGAGCCGGTGCTGTCGGTGACGGTGATCCAGGGATGGTAGAAGTCGGCGGCCGGGGCGCTCAGGCGGTTAGCGGCCTGTTCTGCGTCGGCCTCATCGTCGGCAGCGATCAGCAGATGGAAGGGAGATTCGATTTCGCTCTGGATCTCAGCAAGATTGATCTCACTGACAATCTGCCAGATGGAACGCAGCGGGAGTGAGCGCATCGTCCACTGCGCCTATCCGTAAACGAGCGCGTCGTCGCCGGCGCCGGCGGCGCCTGAGTCAAGGACGCGGGAGAACGCTTCGATGGTGCGGTCGATGTCGGCGGAGGATACTGCCAGATTCGTGACCGCTCTCAGGAGTTTGCCGCCAGAAGGATTCAGCAGTACGCCGTGTTGCTTGAGGCTGGCGGAGAGCTGAGCCGGTGTGATGTCGTCGCGGTGCAACTCGAAGTAGACGATATCGGTCTGCACAGATTCGGAGTCGAGGACGATACCGTCCAACTTGGCGATGCCGTCGGCTAGTTTGCGGGCGTTGGCGTGGTCGTCGGCGAGTCTTTCGATCATTTCGGTGATGGCAACGATGCCGGCGGCGGCGATAATGCCGGCCTGGCGGGTGCCGCCGCCGAGGATTTTGCGCATGCGGCGCGCACGTTTAATGAAATCGGTATCGCCGACGACGACCGAGCCCACGGGTGCGCCGAGCCCTTTGCTCAAGCAGACGCTTACACTGTCGGCCTCCTGGACGAGACGGGCGGGGGCGACGTTGAGGGCGACTGCGGCATTCCAAAGGCGTGCGCCATCGACATGGAGTTTGAGGCCGTGGCTGTGCGCGGTTTTGCCGGCGGCGTCCATGTATTCCACGGGCAGGCAGCGGCCGCCGCTGCGATTGTGGGTGTTCTCGATGGCCAGGAGGCGGGTACGAGGGTAGTGCTCGTTATCGGGGCGGATGGAGTCCACGACCAGGTCGAGGTCCAAGGTACCATCGTGGGAGGTAGGCAGCGGGCGGGGATGGACGCCTCCGAGCGCGGCAGCGCCGCCCTGTTCGGAGGTATAGATGTGGGCCTGGTCGCCGAGGATCATTTCATCGCCGCGACCGCAGTGGCTGAGTACAGAAGAGAGATTGCCCATGGTGCCGCTGGAGACGAACAGAGCGGCTTCTTTTCCGAGCAGTTCTGCTGTCAGAGCTTCAAGCCGGTTGACGGTTGGGTCTTCGCCGTAGACGTCATCGCCGACGGGCGCGGAGGCCATTGCCTTACGCATATCTTCGGTGGGGTGAGTTACGGTATCGGAGCGCAGATCGATTGTTTTTTCAGTCAAAACAGTTACCTTTCGTCTTGCTAAGGAAATGCGGTTCTACAATGACAAATACGTGTGGCTACCACTCCATTCTCAGGTTGCGTCCGTTCGCTGATGCTGACCAATGTAGCCGATGACGACGATTTTTCGGTCCTTGTCCCAGTCAAAGGCAATGCGAATTGTGTAGCGAGAGTCCTTGTTGCTGCCTGTGCCTACGTGCCATTTCAGCCAGAGTTTTTCCCCCTCAAAACTGGTCGTATACCAGGGCTCGTACTTTTTCATCGTGTTCGTGCTTTGACGTCCTGTATAGCTCCAGCCACAGACCTTCTTAATTGACTTATTCAGGTCGGTTACTCTCACTTCCCCCACTTTGGAACGGTAGAAGGTCGTTGCAAGCCATTCTAGCGCGGCTAGCACGTTCGTGGGCTTTTCATAAGGACTGTCTTCGATTTCAGATTTCGAGTTGGGTTGAAAAGTCAGCTCGCCTGCGTATTTTTCTTTAGCAAGCGCCACAGCGGTTCTCACGTCCTCAACCAGCAGATATTTGTCTTTACTGGGCGGCTTCGCGGTTTTCCCCATCCGCTTGCTCGCTTCTTCGTAAGCGATCCGCCATAGCCTGACAACATCCTGCGACGTCTTCAGTTCGTCGCGAAGCTCCTTAAGTTCGTGCCTAAGTGAACTATTTTCGGCCTCCAGGGAGGCGTTTACAGTATCCGAATCATAGTGTGCTACTGCACCGGGTTCATGAACAGTTTCATCGCTGCGGACACGCTTGGATGTATGCGTGGTGTCCGGCTCGTCGTCTTTCGAGGCTGACGTGTCCGAGAGCGACAGTTCAGCGGCGGGCGTGTCCGTGGAATCAGGAGGCCTGGTCGGGACGTCGGCTGAAGAAGATCTGTCGTCGGGCTGGGTACTATCGATCTGTGCAGACCCGACTTGCTCTTGGCGAGGAGGGACCGTCGAGTCGGGGAAAAGGGAGACCTGCCCATTGGCTGCGGCTCCCATTACATGGTCTTCTTCGTCGGAGTCGGAAAACAGCTGATAGATTTGCTGGAGACAGACGAGAATCTGCCGCTGAAGTTCTCCACGCTGCGGCCAAATGGCTACTTCCTCTTCAATAGTCGGAGCAATGTCGTGAACCGGCTTGTAGTCGGTCAGTAAGACTTTCAACGACTCTGTCTGGCGCAATAGCTCCGCCATTTCCTCAGGCGTTGCCAGGCAGTTGCCTGCCTGCCGGTTGGACAGGCGCTCAACCGACCAGGAATCGGGATCGATCTGAAAGAAGGCCAGTTCACGTCCGACCTCTTGCTTCATCTCAGCCAGAATTGCATTGAAATTCAGTGTATAGCTGCGTATATTCGTTTTGTGTTGAATGATTTCGGTGGCGGATGCTACGAAGTCGTCCGCTTGCTGCCACTGCGGCGCGTCTGCGGGCAGGTCGCGCAGTTCCTCGAGCCACAGGGGGAAGAATGCGTCGCTGCGGGACTCTGCCGGATCGACATTGTCACTTCCATCAGGTTCTGGCAAGTTCCCTGACACACAACACAGCATGAGGGCTACATCGTTTTCTTTGAAATGACTGTGTGTAGCAACGATGCTGGTCTTTTCCCGCTGCCAGATGTCGGTATTCCAACTGCCAGCAAAGCGGTTGGCGGAAAAGTCGATGCCTTGGGTTGGCATTTTCAGCTTGGACAGGTGTCCGAATACCTCTTCATAGAGCTCGGAATGGGAATCGATCCACAGTTGCAGTATTGATCCGACAAGCTCAGATGAGACGGGCAGGAGACGAAGAATTTCAGGAAGGAGAAGCTGGTTGTTTGCTTTATGGGGGCGGAATCCATCGATCCTTACGTTTTTGCGCAGTGCCGTTTGGAACTGTTTCCTCAGGATTCCACTCGTTTTCTTTCTCCGCTCCAGAGCGCGCTGAACCACTTCGGCGCGGAAATCGTCTGACATCAATCCGACAATGAGGTTCAAATTCAGGGCTGCGTCACGCGTGTGGGTCACCAATACACCTCCAGGCAGGGCATGGTGAACATGCAATTCTCTTACGAACAGAATAAAAGGAAAAGAGAAAAGCTGGGGGCCGGTGCAGGATGCAGCCAACCCCCCTCGCTTCTCTCTCCCCAGTATAGGGCCACACGTTAGAGACTATTCGGGTCGGAAGGTTCCGACAATTGCCTTGATCTCGTTCGCCCGATTCTGGACCTGGTTTTGGGGTACGGCTACAACCAGGATGTAGGCTGTATCGTTTGCCCGCAAAGCAGTGATCGTGATGTGGGCATTGAACAGACCCTGACTGGCGAGATCGGCGGTGGCAACGCCATTAATTGAGGGCAGGTTGTTGGTGGTGCCGGCCTCAAGGCTCTGCACTTCCACGGGTATAGGCAAGGGCAGACCTTCCAGCTGACTCTCCAGCCATTCTACCAATCTTTCGGACGAGATATCGTCGTCGAGGCCGGGGAAGATGCCGACGCCGGCCATGGCGGCGATAGGCGGCCTGGAGAAGATTGCCAGTTGTACCGCGAGGTGGCCGGCGTTTTCGCCACCGGGGCCTGTGAGGGCGTCATCCACCTGCTGGGCTGCCTCGGGGCTGACGAAGCGCATGATCTGGCTTAGCTGACCGCTCTGCAGGTCAAAGACGGACCAACCGCGCGGTACGGCAAAGGAGTAGCCGAGGCGATCGTTTTTGACGGTTGCCCAGCCGCTGGGAATGCTCACCCTGGGTACGGGGGCTGGTGTAGCGGTTGGCTCCGGCACCGGTGTGTCGGTGGGTTCGGGCTCGGGCTCGGGAGTAGCGGTCGGCTCCGGCTCAGGCGTGTCGGTCGGAGGCACCGGTGTGGGCGTATCGGTCGGCGGGACCGGTGTATCCGTAGGCGGCACGGGGGTGTCGGTGGGCGGCGGCGAGGTAGCGGTTGGCTCGGCCTGCTGCCTTCTGTTACAGCCGGCGAAAACCAGGGCTGCCACGAGAACGATTAGAACGACCATGTAGGATGGTTTCGCCGAAGAGAACCGGCTCCACCATCTGGCTCGTTCAACTGTCGAGTTCTGCATCTTAGTCCTCCATTTTGGATAGTTAGAGCCGCAGCTGCGACTTCATGAAACTGTGTGTGTTTTGTAGATCACTATTGTATATCAGCAACCCCCCTTCAAACGATTGTAATATACCGTTGGCCTCTACGGGCTGGCCGGAAGCCCAACCCAAGGCCTGTCTTACAAACAGGCTTTCGGCCCAGATTTGCCCAATGCCGCGAACCGGCTGATAGAGGTCTTCTGCGGGCGACAGAAGGTCTGGGGAATCGACTAGCTCCTGCATGCCCTCGCGCCAAGCATGTTCTCGCTGTTCCCACTCATCGTTGCTAAAATAGCGCAGGTAGACGACGGGTTTGTCCAAGCGGCCAAGGGCCATGCCGGTCTGGAAGAACTGCGTCTCGAAGGCCAGGAAGACCGGCACGCCTCTCGGGCAACCCAGCTCCTGGGCGATTGACTCATTTTCGCCGAGATAGCTTTCGAATTCACCTGCGGTCTGATATTGGCAGGCGCCAGCGGCATCTCTTACCGGTACGGGGGGCTGGGCGGAGCCGGTCTGCGATTCGGAATGAGTAGAAATGGAAGCAGCGTCTTCAGCGTTGGCCTGCGATGCTACGGAATCTTCAGCATTGGACTGCGATTCAGTGGCCGGCAAGGGTTGGGCAGGCGCGGCGGAATCGGTTTGGTTCTGCAGGCCAGTCGATGGTGAGACATCCCGCAAGGATTCCAAAACAGTTGGGCCGATGATCAACAGGCCGAGAACAAATGCAAGGCCGAGAGCGAATCCAGCGACGAACAATGGCAACCGGGTACGCTTGGAGTTTACTGATGCTGAAGAAAGTGCTTCGGGTTCTGTAGACCTGTGCGTGGGAATGTCCTGCGGCGAGGACAGGTCGAGCCTGCTCTCCGAACCGGGAACGATAACAGTTTCGGTAGTTGGGGAGGGTGACGGGGGCAGTGCGACCGTGGGCAGCGAAACAAGGGTAAGTGTCGACGTCTGTTCAGCGAGCGCGTTTTCGTGGGACTGGATGCGACCGGCTATGGCTGTCAGGTCGTCGGCCAAATCGCGGGCGGCGGTGTAGCGTTCATCCGGATTCTTGGCCAGGCTCCGGCGGAGCACGTCGACCAGTTCAGGTGGGAGTGTGGCCAGCAGATCGTCGGGTAGGGATAGGGGCGCGTAGACGTGAGAATGCAGTATCTGCGTGGTTGTGCCGGTGAAAGGGGGTCGACCGACCAGGCAACGGTAGAGGACTGCGCCCAAAGCGTAGATATCAGCGCGCCCGTTGACCTCGCGACTGCTTGCGCACTGTTCCGGGGCCATGTAGGCAGGCGTCCCAATCGTGCGACCTTCGTTTGTCAGTTCGGGCATGTCGAGGGCACGTGCGATGCCAAAATCGGACAGAAGGGGCGCGACGGGCAGCTCGGCGGCAGGATGCCGGGCAGGATATCCTGAGCCTGACGGCGCGCCGATGAGGAGCTGTTCGGCTTCGAAAAGGGCTGAGGCGGAGTCGTCATCGAGGGGCAGGCTACTCAAGGGGCCGGGGTCGAAGGGACGCAGAAGGATGTTGCTTGGTTTTACGTCACGGTGGACGATTTCCTGTTGGTGTGCGTAGTCGAGGGCGCGGGCGATTGGGGCGAGAAGGTTGCAGCTTTCGGCCACGCTGAGGCGGCCGCGGCGTTTGAGGAGCTGTGCCAGGCTGTCACCATCGACAAGCTCCATGGCGATGTAGGCTGTGCCGTCGGCGGTTGCATCACCGACCTGTAGCGTTTTGACGATGTGCGGGTGCTTGAGGCTGGCGACGGTGCGGGCTTCCTGCTGAAAGCGGTTGCGCACAGCGTCGTCGGCGCCGGGAGACAGGATCTTGAGGGCGACCGTGCGTTCCTGGATCTGATCGAAGGCCTGATAGACGCCAGCAGTTCCGCCGCTCCCCAACCGTTTGCCCACGAGATATCTGCCGATCTGCCGGCCGGTCAGATAGGTACTCGCCGGCTGGGGGCGATCCGGGCCTGCGTCAGCAGTCGCCGCGGAGCGGTCTTCGGTCCTGAGTTTTTTTTCCTTTTGATCAGACCTAACGGCTGCGCCGGCAGGTTCCTTCTGGTCCGGTTGCATATTTGTGGCGTAGACCCAGGCGCGTCTTCGATTGGGACGATTTTGGCAGTGTGCACCGACTGCGGCGCGGCTAGACTTTTCTCCGCCTGGCTTTGGGTGACTTAGAACGAGGCTAGCGCGTTCGGTTGCGTGATCGCGCGTCGAAGTCGACACTTTGAACGCTGACAGTTCGCCTTGTCCGGCGCGTCAACAGTGACGCAGTCCAATCGGGGCGCGAAGGTTGAGAATCTGCATTTCGCGGACTATAATACCAGAGAAACAGGAATAGGGAAACAAGAAGTCAAAAGAGAGTACAGGGTTTCGTTGACTGTGTGCGCAGAGCGGTCACGACTCAGCAGGCAGGGAAGATTTGCAAGCCGGTTGGGGACAGTTCTCAATTGAAATTGTGACCGATGGACCAAGTTGATCGGCGAAGGTCGGCGGCCCTTGCACCTGGAAGTCGCTGTACAGACAGCATATGAGCCCGCGCGGCTGGGCAATCAGTAGAGGATCGATGGAAGGAGAGGCAAACTGGGCGCGGCTTATTCGATAGCTCAGGTATTCGAGAGTTCACCGCTGTGTGGCGCTCAGTTTGCTGACGGGACCAGGACGGGCCCTTAGTGGGCTACTATTGAAGGCGAATGGAGCATTTATGCGTGGAAGTCAGAACGCCAGATTGGTCTGTCTCAGCGGGCCTGATGCCGGGACGGAGTTTGAGCTTGCCAAGGAGCATATGCTAATCGGGCGGTCTGAAAGCGCCTCGGTCGTGGTGAACGATGGGTTTGCCAGCCGGCAGCATGCCGAGCTGCATTACATTGAGAACGCATACCGGCTGCACGACCTGGAGAGCAAGAATGGTGTTTTCGTCAACGGGAACCGTCTGTCTCCGGGCGCGACGGCATGGCTGGAGGACGGGGACGAGCTTCAGTTTGCGGCGACCCGATACCGATTTCACGACCCCTCGGCCACGATCACTGCACCTTATCTGGAAGCCCTTCCTGAGGCAGGCATACGGGTAGAACCGGCAACGCGCCAGGTATTCATTGACGGCAAGGTGCTGCTGCCGCCCCTGAGTGTGAAGCAGTTCGACCTGCTCTGGTACCTCTACCAGAATCGCGGGCGGGTGGTCAGCAAGGACGAGCTGGCGACGCACATCTGGTCCGAGGTCGGGGGGGATGTTTTTGATGCCAGCATAGACCGAATGGTCAGCAGAGTGCGGAACCGGATCGAGAATGCGTCGGCGACAGACGGAGAATCGCAGTCGCGCTTTATTGTTACGGTGCGCGGATTCGGGTATCAGCTGACAGAAGGTTAGCCGTAAGGCGGCAACTTGACTTACCTGTAGCAGCTCGGGTTTTGGCAAGACGGAGTGGTGACTCGCCTGGCACTTGTTGCAGGTGCGGCGCCAAATCCGGCTTTCCCTCCCATCTTCCCATTCAGAGACTCAATCGGCAGATTTGATCCATCCGGTGCAGTTTTCGTGCGCGGGGATGGCACGCGATCGTAAGCAAACGGTCCGATTTGTGTTGCGGAAAGTTCGGGATTGAAGAGGTAGACCGGGCGTATTCTTGTTCCAGAGCCATTTGGAAACCGACTTGCCGGACCGGCCGGATTGTCCAACGGGTTGGCGACGGGTAGGGCGGTACAATGTGAAATGGAAAGGATATGCCGATGTCAACGTTTCAGAGCGAAATGGTCTTGGGAGAAGCAGGTCTGGAAGTGGTGGGCAGGCGAGGGGGAGGCGCGCGGTCGCGGCGGGAGCCGGGCAGCGGCACCGCAGCGGTTGCCGTCAAAGACCGCGGCGGATGGCCACAGAGCCTAATCTCGGCAGCACGGGACGGTGACAAGCAGGCGTTTCAGGGGCTGGTTGAGGGGCATTGGGGCTCTGCGGTGCGCCTGGCGTGCAGCATAATGCAGACTGAGGAGGCTGCCGCGGATGCGGTGCAGGAGGCGCTGATCAAGGTCCACGGGGCGATGCCGCGTTTCAAGGACGGCAACTTTCGGGCGTGGCTGCTGCGCATCGTGTCCAACACGTGCTACGACCATCTGAGGAGCCAGAAACGACGGAGCGCCTTGAGTCTCGACCAGATGATTGAGGAGTCTGACTACGAAGCTTCGGCATGGAGCTGCGACCAGAGCCCGGAGCGATACGCGCTACGGCGGGAGCAACTGGCAGGTCTAGACCGGCTGATCGAGGGGCTCCCCGCCTGGTACCGGGATGTGGTCGTCCTGGTGGATGTTCACGGCTACGATTACGGCGAGGCCGCGGCGCATCTGCGGCTGCCGCGGGGCACGGTCAAGTCGAGGTTGAGCCGCGCCCGCGCGCATCTGCGAAATCAGCTGGCGGCGGCGGACTTGCTGTCCTGACCGCCAGTTGGACTGTCTCAGGGACTGGGGAGCCAGGTCTAATCAGGCGCCGTCTCGGTTCAGCCCTTCGATACCGGCCCGCAGTCTGTCGATGTCGTCCTCATCGTTGAAGAAGTGTGAGGAGACCCTTATCAGGTCCGGATCGGGTACGGACCGGATGAGTACACCGGTCTCGGCCAGTTGCTCGACGGCGGCTGATGGGGAGATGCCATCGATGGTGAAGCTGGTCAGACCGGCATACGTTGGTGTATGGATGAGGCGGACGGTTGGTATGGCGGAAAGGACCTCGCGGGTGATCCGGGTCATCTTCTGTGTGCGCTCATATACCCAATCCAGGCCCAGCTCCTCCAGCCACTGCAATCCGCTCCACATGCCGGCCATGGCAGGACCGTAGGTTGTGCCGACCTCATAGCGTCTGGCCCCGGCAGGCGGCAGGAAGATTCCGGTTTCGTCGTAGGCGCCGCCGTCGCGCAGGCTGGGGTAGCCCACGTAGGTCTGGAGCAGGTCCCCGATTCGCTCCTGGTTGACGTAGAGAGCGCCAATGCCCTCTGGCCCGCAGAGCCACTTCTGGCCGGGGATGGCGTAGAAGTCTGCCCCTGACGAAGCCATATCGAGGCGCATGGCGCCGCCGGACTGGGCTCCATCCACGGCGAGGAGGCCGTCATGGCGGTGGACAAGGTCGGCGAGGCTGTCGATGGGTAGGACCGTCCCGGTTTTCCACGAGACATGAGCGATTGAGACCAGTTTGGTGCGCGGGCCGATGACGCGGTCGAACTTGGCGAGGATGGTCTCTTCGCCGTCGTCTTTGTCGAGGGCGACCATGCGCACCTTGAGGCCGAAGCGCCGGGCGGCGGCATAGACGGGCAGGAGCCCGCCGGGATGCTCCCATGAGTTGGTGACGATCTCGTCGCCCGGCCGGTATTGAACTCCCCAGGTAGCGATATTCATGCCGTCGGTTGTGTGGTGGGTGAGGGCGACTTCACCGGCCTCACATCCAAAGACGCGAGCGAAGCCGGCGCGCAGGGAGGCAGGGACTGACTGGGCAGACGGGCCCATTCTTGTCAGGCGACCGGCCTGCAACTGCTGCCGGTTTTCTTCCTCGATGGCTGTTGCGGCGGCGCGACTGAGGGGGCCATAGCTTCCTGTGTTGAGGTAGGCCGAGGCCTGGACGGCGGGGAGCTGGTTTCTGACTTCTGTTAGGTTTGGTGACATTCTCTTTGATCTCGTTTGAGTGACTGTAACGTTTTCACGGGCGCTTCAGACCATTATAAGTTCTTAGCGGCAGGTAAGCTCAAAGTTGACCTGGCGAAATGGGAAGTTCAGCCGAGGAATGCCCATTGGTTGGGGCCGTGGGACTGCAAGTAGAGTTCGACGGCAGTTTCGGGGTCGCTGCGCACAGCGTGGGGTTGGTTGCGCACCCATTGTTGGTAGTCGCTGGCCCAGGGCTGGCCGTCTTTGATCGTACGCAGATTGAGCGCGGCGATCGCACCGCTGGATTCAAGGAGGCCGCTGGAGCGGAAGGCGCTGGCAACGCGATCAAAGTCATAGTCCAATCTTTGGAATTGGGGTTGCCAGGCCAGTTTGCCGTCTTCCTGAACGAGGTCCAGGAGGAGATATTGGGCGCGGGGATCGCCGTTGTAGGGCATGCCGACGCTACCGGGGTTGAGAATTCGTTGCCCGGCTTGACTCGAGAATCCGTTGTGCGCGGGTGACGATGGGCTCTTGATCGTGCGGTCCAGCGGCTGGTGCGTGTGGCCGCAGATCAGTACGGGTTCGTCGTACATTTCGATCTGGCTGGATACCGACTCTTCATCTGCGTCGGGTACGATTCCGGCAAAGGGGTTGTCGGGGATTCCGTGGAAGAGTCGCAGCGGCGGCGCGCCCGTGGTCTCTATGAGGAGGTCGTGAGGGAGGAGGAGAAGGTAGCTGAGTTCGTCGGGACCCAGTTGCTCCCAGGTCCAGTGCATATTGGGAAAGCGGTTTCTGTTGCTGAACACAGGCGAGCCATCCGGTGTATTGAGTTGGGCGAGAACCAGGTCGTGGTTGCCCTGGACTGACGGCCAGTTTCGTTGACGCAGGATGTCGATAACATCGCGGGTCCAGGGGCAGCGGTTAATCAGGTCGCCCAGGAGAAAGACGGCGTCAGGAGCCTGTTTGTCTAAATCGCTCAGCACGGCTTCGAGAGCCGGCAGATTGCCGTGGATGTCGCCCAGGAATGCGAGGCGCAGAGTAGAGTTCATGTGGGCCGGGCCACCTTTAGCGGGTCGCGTTCGTCGACGTACTGCTGACGTCCGGTGGCTTCGCTGTAGGCGATAAAGGAGTGGCGGATGTCTTCGGCATCGGGGTCGTGTCCGTTGGACCAGCACCAGCGGAAGTAGTTGATGATTTCGGGTTCGGCGGTGACCAGCTCCCAGTAGAATAGCTGGGCGATAACGCCGCCGGCTCCGAGCAGTCCTTCGCTGGAGAAGGCCTCGAGGGCTGGGCGGCGATCATAGGAAACACGGTGGTGCTGTACGCGCCAGCCGCCGGGTTGGTCGCTTTCGCGTACAGATTCCATGAGTGCGAACTGGGCGGCGGGGTCGCCGTTGAGGGGGAGCCCGATGCTGCCTGGATTCATGAGGTGCCAGTGGCGGCAGGAATCCCCGGCGGGGGCCGGGGGCTGGAG
>VXOE01000226.1 GCA_009840225.1 Caldilineaceae bacterium SB0662_bin_25
ACGCCTTCCTTGACCAACCCTTCATCCCTGATACCTTTCAGGCTTAGTAGTTACGATCATCAAGAGATTGCTCCAGCAACGTGTCGTAATTGAATGTCAAAATCGTGTCCAATGGAATCAGTCGTCCTGAAAACTTCAGGTACAGACTGGGTGTAATCTCAGGGGTATGACTCATAAGAATTTCTTGGACATTTTCCCTCATCGCAACAATAGTCCGACTTCCGTCACTGAAATATCTTTCTGACCCGTCAAGACGCAGATAGTGTTTTCTGTGGCTGTAGGCCAAAATTTGCTCTAAGTTTTCTTCTTCGTCGGGATAAAGGTTTTTCCATTCTCTGATTTCTTCTTCAAGAGGACCATCCCACCCGTAACTTTGATGACAATACTTCACATTGCGTCGGATGTAATCTAAGAGTTCAATAGAGAGTGGTAAGCCCGCAGGTTTTGAAAACCCAGCACCAAGAATAAAGAGCCGGTAAGGTGTATCTCGTAAAGGATGTTGTGGTTCTTCCATCGGTCTGCTCCATTTAAGGGAGGGCGGGGTTGCGCCCTCCCTGTGACCTGAATTGTCGCACCGTCTTGCTCCATAGTGGTCTCTTCCACTTCGACCCAACTCTTCTCGTCTTTGGCGACCTCCAGAAGCCCCAAACTCTGTCGCCTTTGTCAGAGCCGAACTACATAATACCAGTTGATCCGCCCGGATTTCAAGCAAATCCGGTATTACGCTTTATCGCCAGGCGGATCCGGCAGGTCCGGGCAATCCAGCATCGCGCCCCAACAACAATACCGCCACGCCCCGTGACGGCTCCTGCCGCACTGCTTCATACCGCTTGACCCCACTTCTTGACTGCCCAGCCCGCGGCGTGGTAAGTTGCTGATCAACAAGTATGCCAATAGCTACCCCTAGGAACACAACATCGTCGCGGCATAAAATACTTTGTGGAGAATTCAGCAATGGACAACGATCAAGATTTTGTGAACGGACACCTTGACGGCCTCAAAGATGGCAGGTCACCGACTCGTCGTTCAATCCACAAAAACGAAGCCATATGTACGAATCCGGCTACCTGTAAAGAGGAAGACAATGTTGGACAAGACAATACACATCAGACAAACAGAGAAAACGCTCGAAGAAATGAAGGAAGAAATGGAAGGTGGTATGAAGTGCTACTTGAATTGTTCCGGTTCACTACCCCTCAAAAACAATCCGCTTAGATTCGCCGTGTGTCGGCAAAACGGACTTAGTTCCAATTCTTGGAGAGTTTGGGTTGAGCGAGCTGGCGACGTATATATAGTCTGCCGAGATCGTTTTTCAGGCTTGAAGATTAGCCTTCATCGTTCAGGGAAGTGTCATGCAGCAATCGACAACCAATCACTTTCTGGTGGAGACCGTTACATGGGAAAGTGGGAGTACCCCTTAGTGGATGAGACAAAAGGTGTATTGCCGTTCAAGCTAATATTTCCAAACACGTCTCTATATCTCAATCAGGAATCACGAGACAGTCTTCCAAAAATCTGGGACAAGAATCAGGTATACGTTGAAGCGCCTGAATCTCCATTCGGGACAGTACTGTATTTTATCATAGCAGACGAATCAATTGTCAGAGCGGATTTGAAAGAGTCTCTAAGCTACCCGTTGGCTATCATGCCTGCTTGGCCAGGGACAAGACTCTGGGTGATTGTTTCTCATGTGTACGAAGGCGGAATGTTGCGAGCCTTATGGGATTGTATGGGCAAAGCTCTTGAAGAGATGAACGATAAAACCGTCAAGAAATTGGATCTGAAGGAGGAGGCTCAAGTCTTCCTAATTGCATTGAGGGGGTGGACGGACGATGGAGGCCCTTATCTCATGCCCTTCCCTATAGAAATCGGAAAGACGTCCACTTGAATCGAAGTCCTGACTTTTCAAACGGCTCCTGACCTGCCCTGACCTGCCCCCCAATAACTGGACCAGTTTTTGGGGGCGGGTCAAGGGAGCTATATGCCTAATGGCTGGTGGAACGAGGTCGCTTTGTGCTAACTCAAAGGAAAAAGATCTAGCCGGAGTATTGCTCCTCGCAGATTTCGCGCAGAAATGGGTTGACAAATCACGTAACAACGGATAGAGTAGGGGGCAAGATAGAGAAACTGAGCAAAACAAAGAGAACAAGGAATGTGAAATGGGAACGGACAGCGAAATAACTCTGGGCGACATTTTTACTGCCTTGGAGGAAGCAGAAACCGACAGAACGAGAATCGAAAGAAGAATAGATGAGACGAACGAACGACTAGATGCGACGAACGAACGTATTGCAGGAATGAGCGACACAATAACAGATCGCATGAACAGTCTGGATACGTTGATGGTGCAAACAGCAGCCGGTGTCTTTGCAATCAGTCAGCACCTCGGCATCACCGCAGATGTGCTTGAAGCCGCTAACAGGGCAGTGGAAAAACGACGCGGAAAAGAAAGACAATAATCTCTCTGCCCTTCGCCTCGCCGTTAGCCCCTCCCGTCCACCTCGCCCAAATTAGAACTAAAATCTAAACACCGCCCCCCTCCCCATAACACCCAACGCAGCTTAGGGCACCCCATGCCGTGACGTGACGTGACGACAAACACCTTCGCCAGGCCAACCCCACACAAAATTCTTGACACCATCCGGCACAGCGGTACCATTTTCTCGACGCGAAAGATTAGCTACCAACTAGCCTGTCGTTGACCTGCCGAATGAAAGGTGAGTCAATGAACAACCACGCTTGCAAATATCAACTAATGCCCGTAAGCGTCTTACTGCGCAAAGCATTTGATTCCCAATTGAAACTGTCTTGACTTTGAATTGTGGGGGACCTGAGTGACAACCAAAGAAGGGGAATTATATGCAGATGTCCATTTGAGGCGGGGGTGTGGTTGGATGGGCGTTGTTGGTTGTTGAATTGATTGATGGTGAGCCGACACAACATAAGCATACCGCTGAAACAGAGGGCGTTCTAATTCGGGGTTGGGTTGGCCGATGGTTCGGGGGAAGGCGTGTTACCTGTCCTCCAAGTCATCTTTTCGGATCACATCGTCTCAAACATCTCCTCCGCACCTCGCATAAACTTCGCCTTCGCCTCTTCCCGATTCATCTTGCTCCCCCCTTTTTCTTCTCTTTTCTCCTACCTCAAGTCTACCTCCCTTCCCCCTCTCAAAAAATCTGGGATGCACCCGGTAAGGAAGCCGACTTGACAGATCGCAATTTTCTTCCTACAATCGCGGTGTCGGCCAAGAAACCGATCCCGCTACCATGCTCAGTCCTTGATTCTTACGTCGTTCTCGGCCCTTATCATATCCCCATTGTTGTCAACCGTAATGAGTTCCATTGCAAAAAATTCAATTTTCGTGAGGAGGAAAACCGTGGACAAAAGGCTGGAACATCCTGTGCCTGTTTGTGTAGAGGCCCGTTCCGGTTACACTATCTTTGTTGAGTTTTCTGACGGCCAACTCGGTGAAATTGACCTTGCCGAGTGGTCGAACAAAGACGTTTTTAGGAGGTGGGAAAATCGTGAATTCTTCGAGTCAGTTCATATAGACGACAGAAAGGCCATCGCATGGGGTTCTGATGATGACCTAGATGTGTGTGCCGACACTATCTATATGATGCTGACAAATACAACAGCAGAAAATCTCTTCCCAAGATTGCAGGGAGTGATGAAGGAGTATGCCTAGACTATGCCAACTCGACGGAATTAGAGTTTGGATGGATTACATGGGACACAATCCTCCTCACATTCATGCTAGTCACGGGGAGCACGAAATCTCTATCTTGATTCGTGATACTCGTGTAACTGGGGGGAGCCTTCCGAGACCCAAAGAAAGAATCTTGATCAAATGGATTCAGGAACGTCAGCAGGAGATATTGGCGGCATGGGACTCCGCTCACAATGGACGCGAATTCGAGCAAATAGAACCCTAATCCTGATTCCCAAAAACAGACACTCAGGTTTATCCTGAGTGTCTGTTGTGTCTTAACCGTCCCTTCGTTGCATTCCTGTTAGGTGTTGAGTATGTTGGCATACAGTTCATGCCGCAAGTTTTCCATTAGATCATGACCGTCTTGCGTAAGAACATGGGGAGAGGACTGATGCGGGCCATATTCCAATAGCCCATGCTCTCTCAATTCGCTCTTGGCTTCAGCAATTTCTTCGGCTAGTTCTGGCGTCCACGAATTTACTCGTCCGCTAGGCATCATCAAGTTTCTTGCGTAAGCCACTTTCTTAGCCAAATCCAGACTATCCATGTCTGGATCATGAACCGCAAAAACCAAAACAAGCAGTTGCAAATCCCGTCTGTCCACTATTCTCTCTCCTATTACTCTAGCCAAGTTCGGTTGCCGCTGAAGTCCTCTTCCCAAAAACGAGAATGAGATTGAAATTCGCAGTCGTTCCAATACTCGACGACGGAGGCCTTAAGGGGGTTTGTTATTCCGAATGTAATGGCGATTTCCTCATCTGCCGTATACACCACTGAAGCTATCATAATCCCGGCAGGGACTTGATTTTCTGAAATCGACATATAGGCGGCAATAGTTGTGGGATGCATACCGCCCGTAGAACGGGAAAACAACGCGCCCCCAATAGCAAGCTGACAACTACCCTCGTCATCCACGACAGCATCCGGCGAATAGAGATTCTCCAAAGCCACCACCCTCTCCACAAGGCCGGTTATCTGCTCGGCCAGCCCCTCCAGCGTAAGTCCTTCCTCCTGCGCCCTGATCAGTGCAGGCATGGCAACGGCAAAAATAACTGCGCCAATCATCAGAAATCGCCTCATCCTTAGTTCCTCTCTTTATTCTGTTAGTCTAATCGGCCTCCCTCCGATTCGCACACAGAAGGCTGGTCGGTCTAGGGGTCCGTAGCTATGGTGAGGGTATAATAGCACCCAACGGGGACAGACAAAAAAGCTTAGGTAGTGCTTGCCAACCAAGCCCCAAATTTGAAGTCGTCTTAACCGCCAAAGGGCTCTTGTGGATCGAAACAGGAACACGCCTCCCCGTTGATGCCGGAATAGTAATGGCCCCATATATGAACCTGAAATTCCTGACTCCTCACACGCTCAATATTTTCGTCCATATCCTTTTCGCTGAAAGGACTGCGACGACGAAAACTGTAGTCGTCATCCCAGATGTGTTTGAGTTTTGGTGGAGTCAACTCTCTCTCGGAGGCATTCTTGCCTCTACCTGGGTCATGCGATTCTACAAAAATGCCTACTTTATCTGCCTTTTCGATCCAAAAAGACAAAATCTCTTGCAACAATTTGGTTCCGAAATTGACTCCAACCTTTTGGCCATTTCTGACTGACCAGACCCCAAAACGATGAGCACGCACCTCGACAGAACAAAACCGCCTCAAACTGGGTGTATCCCAAATTGTTGTCCGTCAAGTGGATCCTTTACGATGACCAGACTGAATTCGCCTCCGGTCAGGCGAAACACGCCAAAAATCTGGGATGCACCCTCTCAAACAGGGCTATCGCGAACTTCGTGATAACAGCGGGTTTGCCGTTACTACCGGGCGAACAGAGGCTATATGCCAGGCTGGTCTCGCCTGAAAGGCGCCAAATTTTGGAGTGATGCCAGTGAAATGAGCGATCTTGGCCGAATATTGTAAGGTTCGCGATTGCCCTGGGCCTACCGTACCCGCCCCTTGACCAGGGCAATTGCATCTAAATTGGGTTGAGAAATGGGTTAGATGACGTAAGAGAGACGATTTGATACGATTGAGAGTCCTTTCACTAGACAAGGGGGGACTCATGGCGGACAAAAAGGGCGTATCACTGGTTGAGCATTTCGAGGATTTGGAAGATCCTCGCGTTGAGCGTACGAAGTTTCATCAGTTGAGCGACATCATCGTGATTGCCATATGTGCAGTCATATGTGGAGCGGACAACTGGGTCGAGATAGAGGAATTTGGACAGGCCAAACGGGACTGGCTGGAGGCGCTGCTGGGCATACCGAACGGAATCCCATCGCATGACACCTTTGGCCGGGTTTTTGCCAGGCTGGATGCAGAGAAGTTTGAGACCTGTTTTGTGAAATGGGTGCAGCATTTACATGAATTGACGCAGGGACAGCTGCTGGCGATAGATGGGAAGACGGTTCGTCGTTCGCATGATCGGAGGCAGAAGAAGGAACCGCTGCACTTAGTCAGTGCCTGGGCAACGAGGAGTCGGCTCGTACTGGGGCAGACCGAGGTGGCGGCAGATGGCAACGAGATCACGGCAATCCCTGAACTTCTGGAAATGTTGGAGCTATCTGGTTGCATAGTGACAATCGATGCGATCGGCTGTCAGAAAGCGATTGCGCAACAGATCACAGAGAGTGGCGCCGACTACGTACTGGCGCTCAAACAGAATCAACCGCAGTTGCATGAAGCTGTCGAGACAATGTTCACACTGGAGAAACAAGACGGTTTTGCCGATGTTGCCCACGACTTTCACCAGACGATAGAAAAGGACCACGGTCGCATTGAAACCAGGCGCTGTTGGGTTATCTCTGCCCCCGAATTCCTCGCCTACATGGACCCTGACCAGGAGTGGTCACAACTGCAAAGCCTGGTGATGGTCGAAGCCAAACGACAACTGCCAGAGCAGATTTCGCAGGCAACTCGATACTTCATCTCCAGCTTGTCTCCCGATGCCAAATTGCTCCTGACTTCCACCCGCAACCACTGGAGCATCGAGAACTCAGTCCACTGGGTCTTGGATGTCGCCTTTCGTGAGGACGACAGTCGTATCCGTCAGGGCCATGCCCAGCACAACTTGGCCATCTTGCGCCGCTTGGCTCTCAACCTCCTACGCAGAGAGAAAAGCGCAAAAATCGGCATTGCTGCCAAACGCAAACGAGCCGGTTGGAAAACTGACTATCTCCTGAAAGTTCTCTCCCAATAAGATGCGTATGCCCTGGCCCCTTGACTGCCCGGCCAGTGGCGTGATAAGCTCCTGCCGCGTGATGAGTTGAATCAATAACTGAGCCCGCAGATATTGACCAGGAGGAGTTAAGTGTCACGTCAACCACCCTACATTCCCGACATTCCTGTGGAAAGAAAGCAAGAAATTGTCGATCTTCTTAACAAGAGGGGAATCGGTCTCGCGCCTTGCCGCGTATGTGGGTATGACCAGCCGGGCTCCTTGAAGGCGATTGATGTCTTTGAAGTGTATGCGCATGACCTCCTTGTGATTCCACAGCCTCCAAATCAGATTGCCTCATTACCGAATAAGCGCAACTGGAGAGCAGTCGCCGTAATCTGCAAGAAGTGCGGCTTCAGATCAGAATTCGACCTAAACATCCTTGAACAAACGCATCACCCACACAAGAATTAACCACGACCAACTGCCTCGCAACAAATTCAAACAAAGAAAGCCGTCACGTAACGTGACGGCTCATGCCGTTTCTACCTTTCTGACCTCACTTCTTGACTACCCAACCCCTAGTGTAACGGGTTTGCAGCCAAGAGTCACTCCCATAGGGAAATGCATAAAATGGACTTCACAACACACCTTGTGCGTCGTTTTTCAGACACTCCCTTTCACTGCAATATTTCCATGTTCATGCAGACGCTTGTTTATGAGATTCCTCGATACCGTGTTTCAGACGATCAGTTCCCGCCTTGTGTCGTGAAAGAGACCTCTGATTTTAAGGCAGCAATTGTTACCAACCCGGTAGATTACATTCTGTCCGATACTTTTTCGGACCAACACATTGTAGACCCCAATTTCGAAAAAAATCTTAGGAGCAGTTGCGGGGAAAACACAGACAATGTGGGGACCAAAACCTTTATCGTCTTTCAATGCAGAGAGGATTTGGGATCGTTTCCAGCAAATGGTGGCCAGTGCATCACGGTGCATGACGAAGGACAAGAAAAACGCTTCATCTATGACTGTCAGGATGCGCCTGCACCAAAGGCAAAAGACAATACCGACATAATCAATATGGTTCTCGCAGCTGCCAAAGCCGAACTTGAACTAACCGGGGCGGACAAGCAGATATTCGGAAACAGTTGCTACAAGACGATTGATGAGCAATGTGTCTATATGGGAGTCCCTCCTAGTGGCTCCGTCAGAGTTAGTTTAGTTGGCCCCCCGATCACGCACGATGCTTTTTTGGAAAAAGTGACGCCAGTCAAAACCCTAGTGGCAAAACTAGAAAATGGTGTTGAGCAAGATACGATGGAATCACTAAAGGACGGCGTTACCGATTTTGGTACGCGCCTACGAGAACTGATTGAGGCCCTGCAATTAGACCCATCGCTGGACGACGCCTACTTGCGTTTGTGGTACTTACAACTCTGGGACCGTGTTGATAAATTCAGACGCCTGTTTGCGAGGCGAAGGAGTCCTCAAAATCTAAGAGATGACCGCTTGCAACACGAGAAGAATCATCGAGACCGGATAGCGCATCGTGGAGTAGATAAGGTTGACGGGCGAGCAATAGGATCACTTCAGGGAAAGGTGCTCTCTTACTTCAAGCATCAACTATGAGTCAGCCCTTTCCCACTCAACCCAAACTGCCCTGTGCTGCCACAGTGTGAAGAAAGACGCCTCACACAAAGGGACAGCGTGTTCTCCAGCAGAGATAGCACTGGGTCTGATACGCTCTAACACTTTGCAAGATGACGCGTCTTGAATCAACGCTTTCCTAAAACAAGCATGCCTCCCTGAGTTGGGAAAAGCCAGCCCGGCCTTACCCCCCTCTCTCACTTCAGTTGATACCTGAGCCTGCCCTAACCCATATATGGAGAATCTATAATGGAGTTTAGCGACGATATTGTTTTCACTATTCTGAACTTTCTCCGGGAAAAAAGCGCCTACGAATTGCTTTCGTTTCACTACAGTGACATTCCCGGAGGGTTTTCAAACCAACAGATCGATTTTCATCTCAGATACTGTAGAGATAGTGGCTTTGTGGAAGGCCAGTTGTCTGCCGATGGAATAATGGCTCTCGCCTACTTAACACCTTTGGGGACTATACATCTTCAGGCTAAGGACAATATGACAACTCAACCTGAAATCTCGAAATCGGCAGCAATTGACCTATTGACGACATCGGTGAATGCAATATCAGAGATCAGGGGAAAGTCGACTGATTCACCAGAATTTATAGAATGGAAAAGAGATACCGAGATATCCATTTCAAGGATTTTCGGAGAAGGAGGTCGCAACCTTGACGATTTCAAGGGTATCTCCTACCACCCTACTATGTTTTTTGTCGACGACAGCAACTCAGAATCATATCACCGTTCTTTCCTGTTGGGTCTCAGCAGGGCCGAGGCCACGCTAAAATCTATGATTAGGGAAATCGAAAGATTCTGGGTTAGGGACGAACAGGAATCAAGCTCTCCTGATTCCCCCTCTACTGTTGAAGCTTTCCATGTGGTAGCCAGTTCAGTGTTCCAAGAAAATCGGTTCGTTTTGAATGAACGTTTGGTGTTTATGCTGTCTCCCTTTGGGAAACCATTTGACACGATTTTTGCAAATCACATTAGACCCACAGTCGAAAAAATTGATAAGTTGATTTGTGTCCGGGCTGATAACATTTACGACAACCAGCCCGTAATCGACGACATATGGCGTCTCACCAATGAAGCAAGAATAATAATTTCCGAGTTTACGAACAAGAACGCAAATGTATTTTATGAGACCGGACTAGCACACGCAATCGGCAAGGAAGTCATCCCGATAACTCAGTCGATGGATGATGTCCCATTCGATCTAAGACACCGCAGGTGTATTGTCTATGAGCACACGCCCGAAGGCGTCGACAAACTCAAAGATGACTTGACAAACACAATCACAAGCATATTGAACAGAACAAACCCATCTCGCCCCTCGCTCTAGAACCTCTCCCTATTTTGCAGCCCTATCCCGCACAGCGGTACAATTTCCTCGACGCGAAATAGTAGCTGCCAACTAGCCTGTCGCTGACCTGCCGAATGAGAGGCGAGTCGATGAACAGCCCACGCCAGCTAATATCAACTAATGCCCGCAGGCGTTTTGCCGCGCAGAGCATATGATTTCCAATTGAAACTGTCTTGACTATGAATTGTGGGGACCTGAGTGACAACCAAAGAAGAGCATTTGAGGATTTTGCGAGGAATTGAGAGTGCTGAGAAATTTGCGCGTATCTACTCCCACAAAGCTAATGTTGCAAAAGCGTGGAGTATCATATTTTCGATAGCAATTCTAGGCTCTTCTTCGGCGTCAGTCTTGGCATTGTTGAATTCTTGGTCTGAACAATTCTCCGTCTGGCTCTTTGCATTTGTTGCTGTTTTAACAATCATAGATTCTCAGGTGGACATTTCAGGTCAGGCTGCCGCGGCTCGATTTGTGAGGAATTTTAGCAGGGAACTCATCAATGAATGGGAGAGAATTTGGGTAGAACGAGAGGTGGAATCATCAATGAGGATTGCGGATGATCTGGAGAAACGTCTGGAATTCGTCATCAGTTCGGAAGCATCATTCAATGAAGAATGGGAAAAGCAATTCAGCAGGGAGGCATTCAGTGCAATTGAGGAAAGATTCAATGCAGTCGTGAATCAGGATGAATAGAGATGGCACAGAGACAGATCATCTTTGGGCCGTCAAGTATATACGATCCGACATTTTGGGCCTTCAAGGTTATAGAATCCGATGTTCTGGGCCATTAGGTCTATAGAGTGCGGCGTTTTGGGCCATTAAGTATATAGTTCCCTTTCAAAAGGTACGGGAGCCAGGAGAGTTATCGACTATGGCCAAAACCCTACTTCCCCCAGCTGTCCTGTAGGGTTGTACATGTTGAAGGTGAAACTGAAGGAATCCGACAAAACCGTAGTCGCTACCGCCTCTGCAAACTTTGAAATCATACCCGCACAGCCTACAAACACACCCGCGCCCACATCCACGTCCACATACACACCGAGGCCGTCGGCCACACCCACGAATACAGCCACCAGCACCGCCACGCCGGCCAACACGGCCACGCCGACCCCCACGCCGACCGCTGACGATTCCATCCAGAACTCGCCACCGGAAGAGGACCCAACGGCAACACCGACGCCCACTGAAATGCCTCCGCCCAACGCGCGCATCGAAGAGTTGCCCTCTATCTTCGATGAAGGCCAGCAGACGAACTTCAAAATGGTCTTCGAAAACCTGGATGAGTCGGACCAATATGGCTACCGGGCCGACGTGACCAGGATGGACGACCATTCCGCCGCCGACAGCTGTGAAGGGACCGGCCTCGGAGGAAGTGGTCAATACACTGCCCATCTCTCTGGAATGGTAAAAAATGAAGTCGCTGTCTCCGGCCAGATCGACACCTCCTGCCCGGCCAGTAAATATTCAGTATCCGTCGTTCTCATGGCTTCCAGCGGATATGAGGTATCCACAAACCAGGAATTTCAGGTCGTCGGAACAGGAGACCCGACGCCGACCCCCACGCCTACACCCACCCCAATGCCTCCACCCTCCGTGCGTATCCACGGTCTGCCCTCAGCCTTCGATCAAGGCCGGCAGACGAATTTCAACATGATCTTCGAAGGGATCGACGATTCCGACCAATATAACTACCGCGCCGATGTCACCAGGCCAGGCAACAGTGCCGCCGACGAGTGCGCAGGGACGGGAGTCGGCGGCGCCAGCCAGTACACTGCCCAACTCAATGGGGCCGTCAACGGTAAACTTACACTCCCCGGCGCCATCGACGCCCGCTGCCCGTCCGGCACGTACACCTTGACCGTCAAGGTCATCGCCGAGGGCGGGTTTAGCTACACCACAACCCAGGACTTCCGCGTCAACGGCGCGTCACCGGCCCCCATCGCAACCGACACGCCCACACCGACCGCAACCGCCACCAGTCCGCCGCGGCAACAACAGCCGCCGCAGAAGCAGCCGGCCGCCACCAACACGCCCAAGCCGGCGCCTGTCAGTACAAACACGCCCGTACCGCCGACGCACACGCCGACAAAGAAGGTCTCCTATGCGCCGTCCCCACAGCAGAAACAGCCTGCCCTCACCGCCACGCCCATGCCGACCGCCACGGCCACCCCGCGCCCGACCCTGACCCTCACCGCCACGCCCGCAGATGACCTGTCCGACGATTTTCCTGACAGAATCATAGCCGTTGTCGATGAAGAAGATGCCGATTCGGACGCGGACACTGGCACAGCGGCCCCGGCGCCGCAAACCACAAGTGCTGACTACGACTCCGGCGACCCCTGGCCCGGTCACTACGCCGCCGGCCGTTCCGTCTGGGACTGCCAAAACCTCAACGCCCTGGTCGACTCGCTCGCGGCCTTCCGCAGTACAATGACCGCCGGCAGCTATCCCCAAGCCGAAACTCAGCCGGAGATCATGAACGCCCGCCTCGGGCCCGGACTGGCCTACGACGTCATCATAACCCTGCCGCAGGGCACCCGCGCCAGCATCATCGGCATCGACCCCCGCAACGAGTGGTACCAGCTTGAGCTCAGCAACCTCGACATCCCCGTCTGGGTCCACCAGGGCCTGGCCACCGTCCAAGGTTCGCTCGACAACGTCCGCCAGGTCCCCGCCTCTGAACTCGCCCAGCTTCCAATCTCCGGCGCGCCGGGCAGCAGACCCACAGGGATCACCCGGTCGGAGGTCATGAACCTGCGCCTCGGCCCCGGATTCAATTACGAAGTCCTCACCACCCTGCCGCATGGGACGCAGGTCGAAGTCATCGGCATCTCCCCCGGCGGCGAATGGCTGCAGGTGGAACTGGATGGCATGAGGTCGCTCGGCTGGCTCTACCGCGACCTGATCCAGGTCGACTGCCCGCTGGTCAACGTCCGGCGCATCACCGAACGTGAAACTGCACTGGTGCCTGCTGCGATAACCCAGCCCTACGCGCTCCACGCCCACTCTGGTCCGGGCCTCGCCTATGACAGGGTCACCGTTCTCCCTCGCGGGACCTGGGCCCAAATCATCGCCATCGGCGACTGCCCGCCGAACGTCTGGTACCAGATCATCGTCCCGGGTCTCGACGAACCTGTCTGGGTGGTCCGCGACTTCGTTAAGGTGGCAATTGGCTCTCTCACCGGCCTCCCCCGCTACGGCGTCAACGACTTCACGCCGCCGGCCGCAGACCGGCGCCCCATCGCCGTGACCCAGCCCGATTCACTGAACCTGCGAAATGGCCCGGGCCTGGAATACGATGTCGTCGCAGAAGCGCCGCAAGGTACACAGGCCCGCATCTACGGTGTCGACCCCAGCGAAAGCTGGCTCCTGGTCGAGATCGACGGGCACAGCACACTTGTCTGGGTCTACCTCCACATGACGCAGGTGAACGGTTCGCTGGTGGGCGTCAGGCTGGTGACCGCGGCGGAGATAGCCGCGCAGCCGGCGGTGCTCATCCAGCCGCACGCGGTCTTCGGCCGGTCCGGTCCGGGTACGGAATACGCTGCTGTCACCATCCTGCCCAAAGGGGCATGGGCCAGGGTCATCGGCATCGGCCCGTGGTCCGAGTGGCTCCTCATCCAGGTGGCCGGCATGGACGAACCGGTCTGGGTCCTCTGCGACCTGATGAAAATAATCGGCTCGCTCACAGGGCTCCCCCGGCTCTCGCCATAGCCTTGCCGGCCCTATCAAACAACCTTCCTGAGTCGCTGTCACGATAGCGCATAACAGAGGCCCCGCGTTCAGCTGCGGGGCCTCTGCTTTCTCTCTGTCCCATCCCGCATCCCATGCCGCCGGGTCACCATATTCGCCATCAACAACCCACCCCAAAAGATTCCCAAAATCGGAACTTTCCGCGACAGCCGTTCGTCCCATCGGCAGGAGAAGTTCCAATTTCGGGACGGAACTGAGCTCGAAACCGGAAAGCTGAACCGACATGGTCATGCACTGTCGCAGAACGCCAGTAGAGTCAAAGAGGCCGCGAACGAAACAGTCGGTTACTACCCTGATCGGGGCGATCATACTGCTACTGTTTGCCCTGACCCTGGTCTCCTTCGTGCCCAATCCCCCGGAGATCCAGACCTTTGCCCCTTCCATGCAGGAAGATCTCCAGCCGGCGCAGGAGGATCTCAAACCGCACGCCGGATTCGAATCGCTTGACGGCTCTGTGGCCGCCGGGGAAAATCTGAACATCAGCATCTTCTTCGCTAACTTCCCCTGCAACGACCAAAACGAAGACGGCACCTGTGACGCCAACGACACCTTCACGACCGTCACCTACCGCTTCGACCTGGTGCAAGGCAGCGCCGACGGACCTGACGCCGACAGCTGTGAAGGATCAGGGTTTGGCGTAGTCCGCACCTTCAACCCTTCGGAGTACAGTCACTGGAGCACGACAGGGTCCATATCTTTGGGTGTCGACAGGAACTGTACGCCCGGGTCCTACGTGGTCAAGTGTACGATCACTTACACCGAAGACGGTTCGACCGAAGAGATTCCGCTTGCCTGTAACTGCGGCATTACCATCGATCCCCCAGCGCCGCCTACGGCCACGCCCACGCCTACCCAAACACCCACCGAAACGCCAACACCGACGCCCACCGAAACACCGACCGTGACGCCCACGCCCATGCCCCCGCCCTCCGTCACGATCGAGGGGCTGCCCCCCGTCTTCGATGAAGGGCAGGACGTCCCCTTCACAATGGTCTTCCACGGGATCGACGACTCCGACAACTATCACTACCGCGCCGACGTCACCAATACGGACAACGAAGACGTCGACGTCTGTGAAGGAACAGGTCTCGGCGGCAATGGCCAGTACACGGGCAATCTGAATGGCTTAGGCCAGATCAGAGTCCCCGGAGAAATTGACGACCAGTGCCCGGCCGGAACATATACAGTGACCGTCACCCTCATCGGCGACGGCGGCTTTACCTACACCGCTACCAAGGACTTCCAGGTCGTCGGTCTGTCACTCCTCCCCATCGCCACAAGCACGCCGACCGCCACCGCCACGCCCACCGCGACCGCCGACAACCCCTCGAAGAATAATCCACCGCAAAACCAGCCACCGACGAAGAATAATCCACCGCAAAACCAGCCGCCGACGAAAAATAATCCACCGCAAAATCAGCCGACTGCCACGCCTACCGATACACCCGAGCCGACCGCTACGGCCACCAATACGAACACGCCCGAACCGACCGCGACCGCCACCAATCCGCCGCGGCAAAACCCGCCCCCACAACAGCCGCCCCCACAAC
>VXOE01000355.1 GCA_009840225.1 Caldilineaceae bacterium SB0662_bin_25
TGTGGCAAAATGACCTTGATGACCCGCTGCGACCGGGATTAACCCCCCACCCCACCCCGCGTCTTGGCAGATTCCGAGTATGTGCCAGCGCAGGCAAGACAAGCGAGGCCACTCCCATATATGCCCATCGTTCACCGCAATGACCATCGAGAGCCCGCCACAAAAATGCTGACGGTACATTCCCCCCAGGCAGACCGTACACAGAACATGGCCTGGTAGTTACAATTGAACTTACATCAAAAATAGCCCAACCGCTTCCTGTCTTCCATCGCGGCCTCGCTGCGACGGTCGTCAGCCCGGTCGCCCCGTTCAGTAATGCGCGCGGTCGCGACCTCATCAATGATCTCAGCCAGGCTGCTCGCAGAGGAGCGAAACGCGCCCGTACACGTCATGTCGCCGATCGTACGGAAGCGCACCCTCTCACGACTGACCGCTTCCCCCGCCCGCGGCTCGACGTAGGCCCCGACCGCCAGCAGAATCCCATCCCGGTTGACCACGTCCCGCTCGTGGGCGAAGTAAAGGCTGGGCAAATCGATCGCCTGCTCGGCGATATACTGCCAGATGTCAAGCTCGGTCCAGTTGCTGATGGGGAAGACGCGGAAATGTTCGTTGTTGAGTTTACGCCCGTTGAAAAGGTTCCAAAGCTCCGGCCGCTGGTTCTTGGGGTCCCACTGGCCAAAGCCGTCGCGGTGGGAAAAGAAGCGCTCCTTGGCGCGCGCCTTCTCTTCATCGCGGCGCGCGCCGCCCACGGCCGCATCAATGCGCAGTTCCGCCACCGCATCCAGCAGTGTAACCGTCTGCAACCGGTTGCGGCTGGGATCGCCGTCCGGCTCCTCCTGCACGCGCCCGGCGTCAATCGAATCCTGCACCGAACGCACCAGCAGGCGAACGCCCAGCTTCTTCACCAGCTCGTCGCGAAAGGCCAGCGTTTCAGGAAAGTTGTGACCGGTGTCGATGTGCAGCAGAGGAAAGGGAATCCGCCCCGGCGTAAAGGCCTTGCGCGCCAGATGCGCGCACACGATCGAATCTTTGCCCCCGGAAAAGAGCAAGCACGGCCGCTCGAATTGGGCCGCCACCTCCCGCAGCACATAGATCGCTTCCGCCTCGAGTTGACGAAGATGCCCGGTCAGGGGCGCGGCGTGGCGCACCTGGGTACTTGCGCCTTCACCAGCCGGAGAGAAGTCCGCCTCTCGGCTTCCATCCCCTATGCGGTCGCGGAGTCCGGTGGTCTCCGCCGCCTCTGCTGCTTCAACACCTGCTGGCAGGGTCGTTTCGTCCATACCCTTCTCTCACCTTCAGCGCTACGCGACGGGCGGTGGTGGGCGCCGCCCACGGGTCAGGCAATGCACTTTACGCGCCGCTGACCACAGGGGTTGGCTACTGTCCTTCAAAGTCTCCATAGTACGATGCAACCGCGCTTTCAGCCAAACTTGAACAAGCAGCGTGCGGCGTACGCCAGCCTGCTGAACTGCCTCTCCGGATTAGTACTCTCCCGCTCCCACAGTTACAATAGGGGGGCCTCATACCTTCGTGACGAATGCACTCAACTGCCATGATTCCCGGTACTCCCATCACGACAGTTGTATAAGCAATCACTCAGTCAAATGACAGCCCATTGAACTGACTGCGCCAGGGCGCATCTCAGGCCTACAGCTCAGATAACAGGTGGAGTTTCCTCAAGGAGGATCCATGAATTGGCAAGCCCCGCATATGCACCGTACCAGGCAGGTGAATGACGCAGGCAAAGAGAGGAGCGGGCCGCGCCTGACTCTTCTCGCCTTCCTCGTCCTCCTCCTTCTACTTGTCGCAGCATGCACCACCGATGCCGAAGGCAACATCGTTGCCCCGGTCGTCGCCCCAGCCCCCGTCGACGGCACACAACCTGCCATGCACAGAGGCGTCCCAGTCGGTTTTACCGCAGAGGGATATCCCTTCCGCGGCGACCCCAACGCGCCCATCACCATCTACGAATACAGCGACTACGAATGTCCCTTCTGCGCCCGCCACGTGATCCAGACCGAACCGGCGCTCCTGGCCGGGTTCGCCGAAAACGGCATGGTGAAATTCGTCTTCCGTGATATGCCTCTCTCCTCGATACATCCCAACGCCCTGGCCGCGGCCATTGCCGCTCACTGTGTGGGGGAGCAGGATATCGTCCTCTTCTGGCAGATGCACGACAGGATCTTCCGCACCCAGAAAGAGTGGGCGCCTCGCGAAGAAGCGCTCTCCTTCTTCGCCGAACTGGCGCAGGAACTGGGCGCCGATGCCACCCAATACGGGTCCTGCATGGCCAATAATGGAACCCAGTTGACCAAGGTGAACGATAGCCTGGCCGAAGCCCAGTCCCTCGGCTTCACCGGCACACCCAGCTTCCGCTTTGTCTTTGAAGAAACCGGAGAGGCCTTCTCCTTCTCCGGCGCACAGCCATACGACATGTTCAGCGAGTGGATCGGGACGATCGCGGCCGGCCGCGCGCCCCAGGGCGCGGCCCAGGCGCAGCAACAGCAGCAGCAAGGCGGGGGCGGGCTGCCCTTTTGGGCGACCGCGGAAGGCCTGAAGCCCGACCCCGACCGCCCCGGCTTCACCTTGGCCGGCGACATGTACAAAGGCAGCAGCGACGCCCCGATCGTAATCGTCGAATTCAGCGACTTCCAATGCCCCTATTGCAGCCAGCACGCCTTGACAACGCAACCGATTCTGGATCAAGAGTTTGTCAGCCGCGGTGAAGTGATGTGGGTCTTCAAGCACTTCCCCATCGAGAATATTCATCCATTTGCCATTTCCGCCTCGGTCGCGGCCGAGTGCGCGGCCGAGCAAGAGGCCTTCTGGGAATTCCATCACCGTCTCTTCGCCGATATGGCACAGTGGTCCCGTCCCGATAACACTAACTACTTTATGGAGTTGGCGGCTGAGTACGAGTTGGATACGGAGGCGTTCGCCACATGTATGGCGGGAGATGCGTCCGCGCTGGCAGTGCAGAGTGACATGCAGGACGGCGCACCCTTTGTTAGGGGCACGCCTACATTCGTCGTCCTTTCCGGCGGCGAAGGCCGGCTGATCCCCGGTGCCTTGCCCGCCGACCAGTTCGTAGCCGCGCTCTCGCAGATGCTCGCCGAGCTTTCAGTCACGGGCAACGACGACTAACCGTTTTCTCGCCTTTTTCCCCGCTCCTCGCCTTCAGTGTCAACTAACCTCTAACCCCTGGCCCCTGGTGTCTAGCGCCAGGGGCTGTCGTTCTTTTGGGCGGTCGGCCGCAAGCGGCCTCCCTTGTGCGGGGGGACACCCCCCGTAACGTCCCCCGCGAAGACACGCCCAGCCGCCAGTGTGCCGCGATAGGCGCAGGCGGTCGCCTGCCCAAAGTGCCTCGCAACAGCCTGATTCGTGCCGACGCCTCCAACGCGCAGCCTTGGCGAAATTCGTAACTCCAGGCGAGACCCACATGCGTTACGTCCGCTGCTGCCAAATAGGTGATCGCTCCGACACTTCCTGCCTGGATCTGCAATTCATTGGCGGATCGTAGGCAAATCGCCCAATAGCCGGGCGGAAGTTTCAGGTCCTCATTTCGCATTCATCATCGAAGGCTCCAGACCCGGGTCACTGACGAAAACCGGAAATCGGAAACCGGTCGACCCCCGCAGGCACGGCCTCTCCAGCCACATCTCCAGTGTAGCTGCCTGAAACTCTTTCCGAAACACATTGCCGGTTCCTGAGCATTTCATCCGCTGCCCACTACCCGGAAACCGGAGCAGGAAACAGGCCCCGGCCTGGGCCGGTTGTCTTGTATCGCCAATCCGCGCTGTGATACAATTTTGACAGATAGAATAGGAGCCGATGCGCGCGCATTTCGCTCACTGCAAGTCTATGCCGTCGAACACCGCGGGATTGGGGTGTTCGGCGGGTTTGACCTGTGGGGGACTGTATCCCTGCCGGTAAAGCAGGGGAACTCGGAGCCGGTGCGCGTGCTTGCTTCTTTATTGGAACTGGTAGAGCCAGTAATGCGTTGATAGGTTGCTCGCCGCAGTGCAGTAGCCACAGGTGTCAGGAGCGCCATCTGCCCGGAAACGTTTACCAGCGGCCCCCGTTCGTCCGCCGTTTCTCTCAAAATTGGGGCCGGCGGCTTTGGGCCGTGTTTGCTTGTCTGTTAAGTGCCTTTCTCTTCCTGTTGATAACGGGCCATTCCCCCGCGCCGGCACGTGCCGAGGCCCAACCTGCACTTCAACATCAATCCACGACCGGCGCCGCCCCCATCGACGTAATCGTCATTCTCGATGACTCCGGCAGCATGGCCACCTGCTGGCCCTGGCCCCAGGGCCAACCGCCCGCCGGTCCCCCTTGTGAAGACGCCGCGCTTAACGCTCCCAGCGACCCCAACGAACTGCGCTACAGCGCCGCCCGCCTGCTGGTCCATCTGGCCGACAGTGAGGACCGCATCGCTGTGCTGCGTTTCGACAGTACCGCCGAAGGCGTCGGCGCCATGAGCCTGCTGCAGAAGGTCGGCAGCCCTGAAAACCGTAGCCGGCTGGCTGCCTCGCTTCAATCCCCCGAAGAGTATACGCTGCGCGGCTACACACGCATGGACCTTGGATTGAAGGAGGCGCTGAGGCTGCTTGAGGTTCATGGCGACCCCGACCGCAGCCAGTACGTGCTGCTGTTGACCGACGGGGAACCGACTGCCCCGTTACATGTCACCGGCCAGAGGGGGGCCATCACCAATCTCATGGCGCAGATTGAGGACGCAGGCGCACTGCTCTACCCCGTTATCCTCTGCAATGCCGATGCGGGCTGCGCCGGCGATTTTCTCAAAACCAGCTCGCCGCTGGCGCGGGAGGCCAAAAGTTCACAGGATCTTCTGCTAATTTTCAGCGAGCTTTTTGCCGAGATGAAGTCGGACCGCTCGATCGTCACCCACCGCAATGTACAGGGCAACCTGACAACCTCGATTCGCAATGCCCATGGCGCCGGCAGTATCGCCTTTGTCAGTCCGCAGTCGGCGATCACCGCTATAGAACGCGACGGCGCGCCCATGCCGACACAGAGCCTGCTCGCCGACGGCAACATCGACCTCAACGTCGCTGTCGCACCGCTGGCTGCCGGTGATTGGGTCGCCAAAACAACCGACCTCAGCAGCTTCGCCGTCGTCCAGGCCGACAGCTATCCTGAGCTGCTCTTCCCCCCTCCCAGCGTACCAGGCAATACCGCCTCAACGCGCTACTATCCTGCCGGTAAATCCCCTCTCGTCGTCTTTGCCGGCGCCGGGCCCGCTGCGGACGAACCGCTGATGCTCAACGGCAACCTGCCCATACCCCTCCTGGGTCAGGACCCGCTCAGCGGCAGAACGGTTGCCGTCCAGCAGCTTTCAGGCGGCGTGGAAGAGGTCACGGTTCAGCTGGGAGAAGATAGTGAACCGTTGCAGCTGCGGCGTACCTTTCGGCTTCACACATCGGAGGATCTGCCCAAGGCGCAGGTCTTCTCTCCCTCTGCCAGCAAACCCGGAATTCTGCAGGACGGCAGCCTGCAGTTGCAGGTCGGTTTTGGCCCCGGTATCCAGCTGGAAGATATCCAAGCCGCCGTCTACATTACCGACCTTGACGGCGGCGATATTGTTTACCGGAGACGCATCAACTGCGGTGAGCATGTCTGCTCAGACGACGGCTTTATGCCGCAGGACGGGCGTGACTACGAGGCGCTCTTCCTGGTGACCGCGGCGATCGATGGGGTCCGTTTCGGAGACTATGCACGCACGCTTCTGGAAGTGGAACCGGCGATCTATGTGCGCGGCCTGCCAGCCGACATCGATCTGGCCAAAATGCCGCCTGAAGGATGGCCGCTCACGGTCCAGGCGAGTACGGTTGAAGAGATCGGGACGCTCGAAGCATCGCTGGTCCTGCGCCGGTCCGATACAAGCGAAATCATGCGCGAGGCCTCCGTAAACCTTTCCGTGGAAGTGCCCGAAAGCGGTACCCAGACCGCCCTCCTGCACGTCGATGGTCTCGACCTGCTGCGCCCCGGGCAGTACGAAGGTCAGCTCAATCTGTCGGCCTTTAGCCCCGCCGGTCTGCCCATGGAGGTCCAGGTGCGTCCCGCCCCCTCGCTGCACGTGCTCCTGAACATTCCCCGCTCCCAGGCGCGCATCCAGGTGCAGGAGGCCGACTTCGGCGCACTGCTCTACGATACCTCACCGAACTTCCGGCTGGACGAGCAGATCCTGCTTCCGGTCGCCTATAGCGGGGACACACCCTTTCGCCTGACCGTCGAACTGACCGAAAGTAGCTGCAGCGGCCTCACCGCCACCGCCGCTGACCTGCAACCCTTCGAGGCGGGCGACGGCACGGCTGAAGCCGCCGGCTCGGATGGTACGCAACCGGCGAACTGGGCGCTGCCGGTGCGCCTCCAAAGCGAAGGGCCCATGTCTGCCGGCAGCTGTCAAGGTCTCCTCAGCCTGGCCGGCCCCAGCCAGGACTTCGACGTCCTTTCCGCTCACTCACCCTCCGGCGCAGATCCCTCCTCGGCGGCGACTGTGCCATTCCGTATCCAGATTCGCGATGTGGAGTGGGGCGTCGCCGGCGCGCTCGATTTTGGCGATCTCGAGCGGCCCGGCGAAAAAGCGACCGAAACGCTCTACCTGCGCTTCAACGGCAAAACGCCTTTTGTGCTTGAAATCGTTGGAATTACCGCATCGGGAGAGACCGGCAGCGGCGTGATGAAACTGGATGAACTCTTCCTTGAAGCCCCGCCGGTGGAAGTCAACGGCCTACCCGATGACGAAGGCTTTTTCGAAGTCCCCGTCACACTCATCGCACGCAAAGCCCTGCCCAAAGATCCTCTGCGCGGCTCCTTTTACAGCGGAGAGTTGCTGTTGAGTATTGTCGGTCTGGTTGGCGAGATGAGGTCGGTCGATATCAGCTTCCGCAGTCCGACCCTCTACCAGCGCTATGTGGAGTGGTGGCTGCGCCCGTTCTACACCTTCCCGCTGGTCTTCTGCACCGGACCGATGGCGCTCCTGGCGCTCCTCATTGTGGTGGCGCGAGCCCGCACTCGCGGGTACAATATGGATGACGACGAAGATCCGGGATTGACCCTGCCTGGGCAGGATTCGCCGCTACAGCCTGGATACGCTGCCGTCCCCGTCACGTCGAGTACGGCCGGGGGCCCAGCGCACGCGTCCTACCCGCCGCCCGTCCCAGGACCGGCGGAAGGTTCGCCAGGCTATTCCCCTGCCTTTGATAATATCGCTGACACCGCGGTTGCGCGTCCTGCCGGTTCCGGCAGTTCGGACAGCTGGCAAGACGCCGGCGCGGGTAGACAGGAGTCCGCCTGGGACTCAGCCTGGGACCAGAATGGCTGGGGAGGCGACCCTTACTCTGCTGCAGGGCCCGGCGATTTCGACCCGACGGAGCCAGCAGGCGACAACTTGGGCTGGTCTTCTCCGACTCCGGGCGATGGGGCGTTTGGCGACGAGCAGAACGGTTCATCCGCCGGCGCGAATGCGGCCGACCCTTGGGGAAGCCCGCGCGACAGCTTTTAGTCCCTGGTTTTCTATGCGCCGCTGCTGGCGCATGTTACCGACCTCAGATCTTCGGACAGTTGGCGGTAACCTGGTGGCTGGCAAAGTACGCAAACAGGCGCAGTGACGGAATTTTCAGAACGGACTACAGAGAACGTAAGAAGGAAGCCATATATGGAGCAAAACGGGGCCCCGTTTATCAGTGAAAAGCCGACAATTTATCCGACTCTCGTCGTCGGCGTAGGCGGTATGGGCACCAATGCTGTGCGGGCCGTCAAACGGCGCCTGCGCAAAGCATGGGGCGGCGAAACACTGCCGGCAATGATCCAGCTGCTGGCGCTGGATACCGAACCGCTGATCAACAGGCTCGATCAGGAGCCTCTCTACGCCGATGAATCGGCCTATATGGGCAAATTCGACGCAACACGCCTCGTCGACAACCTCGAAAACCATCCCGAAATCGCTCGCTGGTGGGACTACCCCTCGATCCCCCTCGGCTATATCCACAACGGCGCAAAACAGCTGCGGCCCATCGGGCGGCTTTCCTTCTTCCGCAACTACGTCACCTTCAAAAGACTGCTGGAAACCAAATACGCAGCCCTGGACAAGATCCGCGATCTGGAGATGGCGCAGAACCGCCGCTTCCCCGTGATGAGCAACTACCAGCTCGTCTATATCGTCAGCAGCCTCTGCGGCGGTACCGGCGCCGGTATGTTTATGGATGTGGCGCATCGCGTGCGCGCCCTCGTGCGCAGCAACGCCCGCGTCGTCGGCATCTTCTTCCTGCCTGACGTGCTCGAAGAGGAGATCAACAGCGACCTGCAGCGCCGCCGCATTAAAGCCAACGCCTACGCCGCGCTCAAAGAGTTGAACTACTTTCAGGAAACGCAGCAGTTCCAGGAGCTATACCCCAGCGAACAGAGGGCGCTGCCCGATACCCCCTACGCACCCTTCGACTTTATCTTCTTGGTCGGGCGTACCAACCGCGACGGCCGCAGCCTGGCACGCAAGGCCGATGCCGAAAACCTGGCCGCACATCTGATCCAACTCACCGCCATCAGCCATCTGAGCAGCGAAATTCTCGGCCTGGAAGTGAACGTCGTGCGCGAACGCATGTCCGGAAGCGTCGCCGCCGCCGAGGTCGTGAACGACCGCCGCACCGTACTGCTTCCGGGAAAGAGTAACTACCTGGTCTACAGCAGCTTTGCCGCCTCCGCCATCGTCGCGCCCGACGAGTCGCTGGTCAACTTCTGGCAGCAGGCCTTCCTGGCCGACTGCTTGCGGCGCCTGGCCGCCGGGCCGGAACTCAACGACCCCCGCCAGCCGATCTCCCCACAGACACGCCAAAAGGTTGTGACTGCCTGGCAGGGACTCCTGGCCAGGATGCGGTCCCGCTATCTCTCGCTGGACAACGACCGCCTGGAAGAGATGGCCGAGGAGATTGAGGAACAACGCGGCGCATGGCTCGGCTTCAAGTCCGCGGTCGACGAAACATTCCGCCAGGTAATCCTCGATACAGGACTGCGCGGCGCGCTGACGCTGGCCGACCTGCTCGCGCCTCTGAACCCCTCCACCGCGCCCAACGAATCTCTGATCAAACAGAGACTCTTTCTGTTGAACAATCATCCGGTCATGGAAGAGGACCGCGTCCGCTGGCGCTCCCTCCTCGCCCAGCAGGGCGGCGCCGCCGAACAGATCGGCCAGATCGCCGGCGGCCTCGGCGACCTCATGCTGGCCGCCTTCAACCCCCGCCAGGCCCGCGACCGCGCCCGTGACATGCGCCAGCGCAAGGCCCGCGCCCGTCTTCACCAGCGCCGCGACATCCTGGAGCGAATCCTCGTCGAGCGCCTCTTCGCCTACGGTACACAGCTGCGGGAGCTGTTCCGCTCTCAGATCGACTATGCCGGCAGCGCACTCGGCCGCGCCAATCATGCTGCCAGGCGGGCCGCGGAACGGATCGACCCCCGCATCCCCGACGGCACCGCCAGCACCAACACCTACTATGAACTGGAGACCGGCGCAGTCGGGCGCGACTATCTGCAGCACTTCTATCGCAACGCAGCCCAGGTCGTCTACGCCAGCGACTGGGAGGTCCTGCTCGGACCCGTTATCGACCGAACTCTGAACTTCGGCCAGGCAGTCAGCGGCGAGGAGCTCTTTGCCAACCTCACCAATGCAATCGCCACCGAAAGGGGGCTGTTGGGCAGGGTTCTGCAGTGTGTCGATATCCGCCACATTATCGGCGTGCAACATGGCGAAGAGACCCAGCACGCCCGGCCTCTGCCCAACAACCGCGTCCAGCAGTGGCTGGACCGTCTGAACCCCTACATCCGCTGGGATTCGGACCGTTTCAGCTTCCACGACGGCAACCTGGAGCATATCCGTCTGGCCGCCACGCCATCAACGCGCGAGGACGATGCCCAGCTGGCGTTGGCGATGGTCGGTCAGGAGGACATGAAATGGATACCCACCGGCGATACCGGACGCATGGACGCCGTCTGGATCGTACACGGCCTGCCGGTGACGCTGATCGACCGCCTCGATGAGTTTCGGGCACAATATGAAAACAAACTCGATTTCCCCGCCCGCGAGGAGTTTCATCTCCATCCCGCCTGGGTCGACCTGCCCGAAATCACCGAAAGCAACTTTTAGCATTGGTTTGACAATCATGTTTGCCGCAGATCGGTAGCCCTGTACCAACCCGGGCCATCTGTTATAAAATAAGTTACTTGACGCCGAACGCAACCCGGCAACTAAAAACCAGAAACTAAAACCAGCAACTACTAATGATTCCCGGCGCAACCCGCAGCCGAGCCGCAATACTATGTCTTGGTGGATGGGGCCTGCAGACGATGCTCCACTTGGCGCCGCGCCTGCAGTCTGCCCAGGAACAGCGCTCTGCTACCGGCGTTGATGGTCCCGACCTGACCCGCATCACCCGCTTTGCCGCCCTCCTGCCGTCCGATCAACTCAATCATCAGGACGAGATCACACTCAACCTGTTCACCCTGCCTGATAGCCGCCTGCCCCCCTTCTATCTCGAACGGCTGCTCGACGGACTGATGCGTTCCCCGCCCCCTGCCGTCCCTGAACCGCCGCAGACCACCAACCACTGGCGGGGAGCGACGAGCCAGCGCCGGGCCAGCCTGTTGCTGGCGGCGGCTGGGGACGCGCTGCACCCGCTCCAATGGCAGGACACACCATCTACCCCGTATTCGCCCGCTGCCGCAAAGCCTTCTCGCAGGGGAATCCCATGGCCCTTCCGGCGATCAAACAAGGACGCTGGCGACGGCGGCCTTCCCAGCGGAGCAAATACCCCCCCTGCATCCCCCACAGCCCCTTCTGATCCGCCAACACGGCGGCATGCATTTCGCGCTGCGCTCAGGGACGGCGGCAGCATCGCCCATCTCGTCGCATCCAATATCATCGATCCCATTCGCGCCGACACCCTTGTCCCAGGCGACCCCTTCGTACAGACGACCCTGTACGTGATTGCACCCCTCTATGAACCTTTGACGTCGGCGCTGGTCTGGCCGGCGATCGCGCACCAGCTCAACTATCTGGGCCAGCGTCACATCGCCCAGGTCGTCGGCATTTTTGCCGCCGGCAGCTACGCCACCGACAACAGCCGCATTGTCGAAGACGCCTCCTGCTACGCGACCCTGGCCGAATTGGAAGCCTTCTCCGGCCTGCGTCGCGCCAACCCCAAACAGGTCATCTCTTCCATCTGGAAGGGTTCCAAAGCACGCGGCAATATCCCTGAGGAGTGGCTGGGACGACCGCTTTTTGACCGCATCTACCTCGTTGATCGGGAAAAAAGCAATCAGGGCCTCGCACGCAACAGCTACGAGCTCTCCGTACTCGTTGGCAACACCCTGCAGGCCCTCATCGCCGCCGATGGGGCCGCCTACATTGATGAACAGGTCGGTATCGATCTGCGCAACGCCGGCGATCGCCCTTACAGCCTGCTCGGCGCCGCCGCCGATCATGTGCCGCTGGACTATATCTTCCGCGCCGCGCAGCAGCATGAAGGAAAGCGGCTCGTGCGTGAGCAGGTCCTGCTCCAGCCAGGGAGCGCACACGGTGCTCCCGTCCCCGGCACACCTGGCCCCGGTTCTGCCGACCGCCTCGAACCACTGGCCTCCCTGCAGCATTTAGGCGCAACCTCGCACCAGGTCCTGAACCGGCTCATCGAGCAGATGCCCGACCTCTTCCGTGTGTTGAATCCAGAATCGATCCAGGATCTTGCAGTCCATCCGGGTTATGTGCTGCCGTCAGCTACGGCGCGCAAGATGCGCGGTCTAGATCCGGTCCGCTGGCAGGCCGCCTTCGACCGTCAGCTCCAAAGTGTGCTGGCCCAGTCCGAAGGGGATTTCGGTACAGGCGCTCTGGACACGGCCTGGGGCCTTGACGCCCTCGACGCCGAAGGTCTGCCCGTCAACCCCACCGACAACCGCTTTCTGCCGGCCCTCGCGCAGCAGATGCGCGCCCACCTGCTCAACCTGATCGGCGCCGAGCCGTCCGGCCTTATGCATGCGCGGCGCCAACTCCACCAGTGGCTGTTTGAACTGGAGCAGGAACGACTTTATCCGTCTCTGGCAGCAGGTGACGCCGTCGCATTTGCGCCTGTCAATGCAGACCGTGTTGAACGACAGTTGGAGCTGCGCGACTGGCGCAACCGCTATCGGCGTACGCTCGCCGATAAGCCCTCTCTGTTCGGTTCACTGTCGCGCGTGCTTGGTCTGCTGAGCGGTATCGTAATACTGACCCTGCTCTACCTGTTCGGAACCGGGTTGGTGAACAATGCCGACGATATCGTCACCGTGCAAAACGACCCCTCGGTACTTACCCAGTTGATGACCGGCGCCTCGCTGGACGCTGTCGTCGACTTCATCGGCAACGAGGCTAACGCCGCCACCTTTATCGGGTTGATGATCGGCGCGTTTCTCGGCGCTACCACCTCGTACCGGCGGCGGGCGCAGCGCGTGCAGAAGTTGCGGCGCGAACGGGTCAATCTGGCCTGTTCCGAACTGACCGCCCGTCTGCAGAACAGTGTGTGGCGGGGCTTGGGCCGCGTCCATGATCGTCTGGAACAGTTGTTGAAGCAGATGGACCTCACTCTCGAACAAACCTGCCTGTCATTACAGGACTGGTCCGTCAGCGAAAACATGCCGCCCCTCCCGCCGGAAGATGCGATCACCTCCCACCTGTATCGGCCCCATCTCAGCCAGAACATGTGGGAACGCTGCCTGGCCTTCATGCGCGGCCGCCAGGACGCTGATGCCGGCGCCCAGACTGCCGGACACTCCCACTCCGCCGCGCTCGGCTACAGGGGAGGGGAAGAGCGCCTGCGCGCTATCTGGACAACACCCAATCGACTCCAACGGCTGGCCGCTCTGTTCAACGGTCAGGAAGCATCGTCCCTCCCTTTCGCTGATGTTCTGGCCGCCTTTGTTCGCGAGAGCGCTCAGGCTGCGGCCGGCGAAAACACCCCTGCCCTTCCCGAACAGGAGCCGGAAGGCGGCCGGGTCGAGCACGATAGTGAAACCGAAGCGGCGCGGCGGGCTTTCGTACGTACGCTCGCACAGGAGTACAATCTGGAGCATCTGCTCTGGCGCGACGCCTCCTCCGCAGAGGGCTTTGCCTCTCTGAATCCCGATGGGGAGTTCACGCCGGTCTCGACCGCCACCCTACGCTATCTGGAAAACATGTGGAACCATGCCAAGCCCTCCGCCAACTACGATGTATCGGACCGGCTCGCCGCGCACGGGTTGCCGGTGGAGTTCGCAGCGGTTTCCGGCGACCCCGACAGCGACCTGACCGAGGACGTTATGCAGAGCCTGCGCATTCCCCGCCTTCTGACCGGCAATCCTTTTCAGATCGCCTTCGTCCGCACCCTGCACGGTCTTGAGTTGAGCGACTTGGGCAGCATGACGCGCTACCTGGCCGAGTTGGGCCGCATGGACAACGCCGCGCGCCAGCAGATCTTGCTCACCGACGTCATCAACTCAGAGATGTATAACCAGCAGGACCCGCGCGATTCCCGCACCGCCTGGTCATAGCCGCTACACCGCCGCGCGCAAAAGCTCTTTTGAGTTGGAAACAGAATCCAATCGCGGATTACCGGGGCAACTGCAACTGGCTAATCCGCTACCGCTTCTCCGTAGGCGCGGGGTCTGCTTTCCGTGTCCTCGTCAGCCTGCCCTGGCTGCGCGGGCGGAACGCCCTCGATGCCATCTGCAGCCAGCACAGGGAGCAGAGCGGCAATCGCACATTCGACCATCGAATCATCGGGCGGGCGGGTGGTGATGCGCTGGAGTAACAGACCCGGCGCAATCAGAAGCCGCATGAACGGGTTTCCGGCATGGTTGGCGCTGAAGCGGATAATCTCATAGGAGATCGCGGCAACCAGCGGGACGAGCATCAAACGTGTGACAAAACGCAGAAGCAACGCCAGCCAGGGAATTTCAATCCATGCAAACGTGAGAGGGGCGAATAGGAGAATGCTGATCACAAGCACGTATAGCAGGAAACTGGTGCCGCAGCGTACGTGCTGAACACTGTACTTCTGTACATTGTCTACCGTAAGTCGCGCGCCGTCCTCGTAGGCATTGATCGCTTTGTGCTCGGCGCCGTGATACGCGAACACGCGGCGGATATCGGGCAGAAGGCTGATCGCCCACAGATAGACCACAAACAAAATCAGGCGGATGCCGCCTTCGGCCACGGCGTCGAGATAGGGGTTGTGTTCAAAGAAGCCCGCAAACCAGCGGCTGGCCATCGTCGGAACAAGGAAAAATATCGCCACCGCAAACGCGAGGCTCGTCGCGATCGTCGTCCACGCCACCGGGCCGGAAAACTCGACCTGCTCCTCGGCGTCATCCTCCTGCATCGCCACGTCTGCACTCCACATCAGCGCCCGCATCCCCAACCCGAGCGCATCCCAAAGCAGGGCCAGCCCCCGTACAAACGGCCACTGCCCCCACTTGCGCGTATAGATCTTGGCCTTGAGCGGCTCCTCGTGGATGACGATCGTGCCCTGTGCGTTACGCACCGCAATCGACATCGCCTTGCGGCCCCGCATCATCACGCCTTCAATAACAGCCTGGCCGCCGTAGTATTGTTTGCTCACAAGTCTCGCTCATTTGACAGAGCGGCAGCGCAGTGGCCGCCGCTCTTTCCTGTTGTTTATGGGACCGAAGTTGCTCGCTGCTGCAAGGCAGATCAACCGCCGCTGCGGCCTCGGTCGCCAGATCGCGCCTGCATACAGCGAACGTGATTGTAGCACCGCAGTTTTGGAGGAAGCAAACCCTGGGTGATCCGTTCCAACAAGCAGTCCGTCGCAGTCGCGTGGCTGGATCCGAGAACCTCGCGCTACGTCATAGCTCGGAACTGCTTCATTCCGTAAGTATGGACCTGCTCCTGACAGCAACTTCCTAACCTCTCTGCTATCATTTTCCCAGCCACTTTTCATTAACTCTTGTGACTACTCAGCCATAGTCAGTTCGCGACGCTGAACGAAGTTATCTCACTCCTCTCCTCGCTTTTGGGCGGTCGGGCCTATTCGGCCCTCCCTTGTGCGG
>VXOE01000055.1 GCA_009840225.1 Caldilineaceae bacterium SB0662_bin_25
CCGCACAAGGGAGGGCCGAATAGGCCCGACCGTACAACTGCAGTAGTTAGTAGTCAGCAGATAGTAGTCAGTGGAACACCAGTGGTCAGTTGATTGGGGGTGGGTTGGGGTGGGTAATTGCTATTGTTGGAGGTCGTCGAAGAGGATGGCGTGGACGACTTTGGGGCCGTGGACGCCGGTGGTGAGGTTGCCTTCGAGGTCGGCGGATTTGCTGGCGCCGGTGATGATGGAGAGGTTGCGGCTTTGGCGGAGGTAGGCGTCGAGTTTGCCGGCGTGACGCATGTGGGCGAGCCAGTCTTCGCCGGTGGCGTAGAGGCGGCTGAAGGGGATGACGACGAGGTGGCGGAAGGGGGTCAGGCTGGCGGCGCGGGCGTTGGCGCCGCGGCCGCCGACGACGAAGGAGCCGGTGCTGGCGAAGGCGGCTTCGGCGGTGGTGATGCCGGCGCGGACGTAGCGGATGCGTTCGCGCTGATCGGGGTCGTGGAGGTCGGTCGGTTGGATGAGCTTGAAGCCGAGCTCCTGGAGGATGGGGGTCAGGCCTTCGATCTGCAGCTGGTCGAGCGGCCAGCAGAGGACGTCCCAGTCCTCGGGGCGTTCGGCGTCGGTGGTCTTGCGGGCGGCCTGCTCCTCTTCGAGCCAGAGCTGCAGGCGGGAGACGACGGAGAGGCGGGCTTCGGTGACGGTTTCGAGGAGCTCGCAGCTGCCCTTGACGGCGTGCAGCTCCTGTGCGAAGCGATGGGCCTGCGCCCAGATGTCGCCGTCGACGTGGGTCACGGTCATGCGTTCGGTGTGGGTGAGCGGTTCGCTGTGCGCGGGCGGGAAGGGGAGATGGGGCTGGCGCAAGGTCTCTCGGAGGCGGGTCAGGATTGTATCGCGAACGGTCATGTTTCGTCAGTCCAGTGCTGAGCGTGAGGCGGCGGGTAGACCGGGGGGCTTTTCAGGACCGGCCACGTAGTTTATCGCGCTGGCGCCACCATTCGCGGAAGCTCTTGGGGGCGAAGGGGGCGAAGTCGCGGTAGGCGGTCCAGCCGTTTAAGGGGGGCGGCATGAATTTGATGTTGCCGCCGCTCATGCCGGCGTATAGGTTGGAGCCGATGCTGGCCATTTTGCCGAGGTTTTCGTACATGCGGCGGCTGGACATGAGGCTGGCGTAGCTCTTGATGCCCCAGGCTTCGGGCTTGGGTGAGGCGCCCTCCTGCACGAGATCGGAGCGCAGGTCGAGGAGGAGGCGGGGCAGGTCGATCTTGACGGGGCAGGCCTCGCGGCAGGCGCCGCAGAGGGAGGTGGCGTGGGGCAGCTCTTTGAACTGGGCGATTTCGGGGGCGAGGGCGGGTGAGATTACGGCGCCGATGGGGCCGTTGTAGGTGCCGCCGTAGGCGTGGCCGCCGATTTCCTGGTAGACGGGGCAGGCGTTGAGGCAGGCGCCGCAGCGGATGCAGAGGAGGGCTTCGCCGTAGCCGCGCGCCAACATGCGGGAGCGGCCGTTGTCGAGGAGGACGACATGGACCTGCTCGGGGCCGTCGACGTCGCCCTGCTGGCGGGGGCCGCTGGTCATGGAGCAGTAGACGGTGAGCTGCTGGCCGGTGGCGCTGCGGCAGAGGGCCTGGAGCTGGAGGAAGGCGTCTTCGACGGTGGGGACGAGTTTTTCGATGCCCATGACGACGACGTAGACGCGGGGCATGCTGGAGACCATGCGGCCGTTGCCCTCGTTGGTGACGATGCAGATGGTGCCGGTTTCGGCGATGGCGAAGTTGCAGCCGCTGACGCCCATGCCGGCGGCGAAAAACTCCTCGCGGAGCCGGGCGCGGGCGAGCGAGGTCATTTTGGTGGGCTCGCGCGTGGGCGGCATGTCGAGTTTTTCCTGGAAGACTTCGGCGATCTCTTCCAGGCGCTTGTGGATGACGGGGGCGACGATATGGCTGGGGGGTTCGTCGGCGAGCTGGATGATGTATTCGCCGAGGTCGGTCTCGACTACGCGCAGTCCGGCCTCTTCGAGGGCGTGGTTGAGGTGGATCTCCTCGGTTGCCATGGATTTGGCCTTGACGACCAGGTTGGCGCTGTTCTGGAGGGCGATTTCTTTGACGATGGCCTGTGCGTCGTCGATGCCCGCGGCCCAGTGGACAGTGCAGCCGTTGCGGGTCAGGTTGGTCTCAAGCTGCTCGAGGTAGTCGGGCCAGTTGCTGAGGACGTGCTCCTTCATCTTACGCACCTGGGTACGCAGCTGCTGTCCTTCGACCGCGCCCATGGAGTCGAGACGGGCATTGGTCATGCGGTCGGTGGCCTTGCTGACGGCGACGCGGAGATTGGGGTCGTTCAGGGCCTGGTTGACGCGGTCTTTGTAGGGGGCGTGGATGTCTACTTGCATGGTCGCGGCTTCCTGGTGGCCGGTCGGGACCTGATTGGGTCGGGCACGGTCAGTCGCCCCAGCGGCGGGGGTGGTCGGCTTGGGCGGGCGCGGGCTGTGAAGGGGGGCGCAGCGTGCTGCCGAGATGGTTGTTGAGGATTTCGGCGATATGGTGGGCGCGGCAGGCGATGCCTTCGCGGCTGAGAATGCCGTTGATGTGGGTCATGCAGCTGACGTCGCAGAGGACGATGGCGTCGGCGCCGGACTGTTCGGCATTGGTGGCCTTGGCGCGGCCCATGGCGGCGCTGATGCCGCTGTTTTTTATGGCGAAGAGCCCGCCGAATCCACAGCAGTCATCGGCGTGGGGCAGGTCGACGACTTCGAGACCTTCGACGCCGTCGAGCAGTGTGCGGGGTTGCCGGTCGACGCCGAGCTCGCGATAGAGATGGCAGCAGGGATGGTAGGTGGCCTTGCCCTGCAGCTGGGCGCCGGTGTCGACGATGCCGAGGACGTCGACGAGGAATTCGGTGAGCTCGAAGGTGACTGATGCCAGGCGTTCGGCCTGGTGGGCGAGTTCGGTTTCCTGGGATTCCTGGAAGATCGGTTCGAAGAAGTGGCTTGTCATGGTGGCGCAGCTGCCGGAGGGTGCGACGACGGCATCGACTTCGCCGCTTTCCACGAGCGGGGCGAAGATCGAGAGGAAGCGGCGGGCGAGTTTGCGGGCTTCGTCACGGTAGCCGGCGTTGAAGGCGGGCTGACCGCAGCAGGTCTGCTCTTCGGGGAAGACGACCTCGACGTCGTTCTTTTCGAGGAGCTCGCAGGCGGCGATGCCGACGCCGGGGTAGAGCATGTCCACCATGCAGGTGACGAAGAGGGCGACGCGTTTGGGTCTTTGTTCGAATGAGGCCTTGTGCATGGGGAGAACCAGTAGTCAGTAGTTAGTAGTCAGAAACTGCAGTGGCCGGCTGACCGTGATGCGTGGCAGGTATCAGGCTAGAGCAGTTAGTTCGGTTTGGTAGGGTAGGGTGGTTACTTCCAGGCGGCCGTCGTGAACGATGCAGTTGACTTCGGTGCGGATGCCGAGGCCTTTGGGCTGGCCGGTGTTGTCGAAGTCGAGGTGGGGGAGGTAGATGCCGGGTTCGATGGTGAACATGACGCCGGGGATGAGTGTGCGGCGGTCCTGGGTTTCGACGTTGTCGATGTTGACACCGTTCCAGTGGGTGTTGGGTCCAAGGCTGTGGCCGGTGCGGTGGAGGATGCCCTCGGCGTAACCGGCGTCTTTGATGACGGCGCTGACGGCGTCGTCGACTTCATAGCCGTGGATTGTTTTGCCGGCTTCGAAGGCCGAGTTTATGACTTTGACCGCAGTGTCGCGTGCCTGGGCGACGACGGAAAAGACGCGGCTGGCGGTTGGAGGCGGTTCAGCGCCGCAGTATGCGGTCCAGGTGATGTCGGCGTAGCAGTCGTCGGGATTGTTTTTCTCCTTGGCCCAGAGGTCGATCAAGAGCACATCACCGGCTTGAATCGAGCTGTGTTGCTGTGCGCTGGGTGCGTAGTGGGGGAGGGCGGCGTTGCCGTTGACGGCGACGATGGGATCGTGGTCCCAATCGAGGTCGGCGGCGCGGAACCGGTCGACGATGAGCTGCTGGACGTTGTACTCGGTGATCTTTTGCTGCTGTGCCAGGGCGTGGGCCACGAAGGCGAAGGCCGCGTCTTTGGCGGCGAGCACGTGAGCGGCGGCGCGGCGGTGGCTTTCCATCTGCGTGGAGGAGAGCACGGCTTGTACGATTTGAACGAGGTCGGCGCTGCTGACGATGGTTGCGTTGGTTGCGGTGCGCACCATTTCGAGGGTGCCGGCGTCGACGTTACTGACGTAAGGGATGGCGCCGCGGGGGCTGTATTCCATGGCGATGCGACTGGAAGGATCCTGCGGCAGGATGGTGCGCAGTTTACTCTCCATCTCCTGCCAGCCGACGTAGAGGTGGAGCGGGCCGGCCATTTCGGGAGGTACTGAGCTGAAGGTGGACTGTTCGATTGCGTGGACGAGCCATTGGGGCTCGCCCTCGGCAGGGATCCAGAGCAACCAGCGGCGAGTTCCGGTAGATTCGAGGCGGGCGACGGAGGCGGCGATGGGGTTCTGGCCGCGAAAGTCGTAGAGGAGCCAGCCGGTCAGGTTCTGCTGGCGGAGGTGATTGCGGATGGATTGCAGCTTCACGGGTGCCGTCCCTAGTTGGCGTCGCTGGGTGCGATGTGTTGTTACGTGCGTTTTCTGGTCAGTAAGAGATGAAGCAATGGGATATGCCGACATTATTCCATGAAGTGGCGATTAGGTCTAGTTTCCGGCAGTGGTCAGAAACGGCTGGGAGGATTGCTGGCGAGGCGGGAAATTGACCGATACTGGGTATTGACAGATCACTAGAACATATGTACAATATGGGTATATCAGATTTGGAGAGCCCTGACGGGCCACAGACGCGATGAATCGATCCAATTGCAGATGAAAAGAGGGAACTGTACAATGTATCAGCAGATCACTTTGGTTGGGAATCTGGGCAATGATCCTGAGATGCGGGTGCGCCGGTTAACCGGTTAGTTCTATCGTCCACAAAAGTGGACATGGGGAGCAGGATACCCCATAGGTCACCCACCCTACCTGGACCCGAAAGGGAAAGGGGAAAACAGCATGGTGGGAAAGGCGGAGAGTGGAATAGCCACGATGAACACTAGACCGCCAAGACCTGTGTTCTATGACTAAGGCTAAACTGCCAGAATCCTAGTCTCCAGTCAGTGTAAATCGGGCACTCTTGGGTAACGTGGATGAAACCCAAGTCCCCAGGAAAAAGAGAGTATCTCATTCTCTATCCAAAAGGTTCAACGATTATCGCATTCGATGAACTACCTGCCGACGGGGAGACAACTTGCAGAGAGCAAGGTCAAGGAGACGAACGGGAAGTCTAAGGGACACTAAGTAGACTAGCCAGGGAAACCGGGATTCTCTAAGTGCCGAGAGGCATATGAGAACGGAGTCCCCATAGTAGTCAGAGAGCGAGAAAGCCGCTTACAAGGCGAAGGGGGACAGGTACGATAGACATTAAGACAGGGAGAATTGCGAAATGCAGAAAATCGAAACTGTCCTGAATGTCATCCAGAGCAGAGGGAAGCAAGGCAAAACTCTGGAAAGACTGTATAGGCAACTCTTCAACAAGGAACTGTACGAAAAAGCGTATGCAGAAATATACGCCAATGAGGGAGCCATCACAAAAGGAAGCAGTAACGACACTCTGGACGGAATGTCTCAAAAGAGAATCGCCGAAATCATCCAGAAAGTCAGAACTACAACTTACAGATGGAACCCTGTACGCCGAACGTACATACCAAAAGAAGATGGTAGGAAAAGACCACTAGGACTCCCCTCAGGGGATGACAAACTCCTACAAGCCGCCATGAAAATCTTGCTGGAAGCCTACTACGAACCGCAGTTCAGTAAACGCAGCCACGGATTCCGTCCCGGACGCGGATGCCACACTGCGCTAAAACAGATTCGTGAATCACACAGAGACACGAGCTGGTTCATAGAAGGCGACATCAAAGGGTGCTTTGACAACATCGACCACGAAACCCTACTGGGAATCATGGGAGAAAGAATCAAGGACCAGAGGTTCCTTAACCTGGTCAAGTACCTGATGAAAGCAGGATATATGGAAGACTGGAAGTGGTACGGAACATATAGCGGAACGCCGCAAGGCGGAATCATCAGCCCGCTACTGGCGAATGTGTACCTAGACACCTTCGACAAATGGGTTGAAGAGGAACTGCTACCGAACTACAACTACGGCAGTCTGAAAGAGAAAGGCAGAAAACGAAACCCAGAATATCGCCACTACGAATACAAACGTAGTAAAGCGAAAAAGAAGGGAGACGTAGAAGCCTACGAACGTTACGGCAAGATGATGAAAAAAGTCCCGTCAGTCATTGACGACGACAGCTACAGAAAACTGGAGTACATCAGATACGCCGATGATTTCCTGCTCAGTTTCGCCGGACCCAAGAAAGAGGCCGAAGAAATAAGGAACAGAATCAGTGAATTCCTCGAAAGAGAACTCAATCTAGAGCTATCTGTAGAGAAAACACTGATAACCAATACCAGAACCGAAAAAGCAAGATTCCTCGGATACGATCTCTGTGTAATGCAGAGTAACGAGAGAAGAAATGTCAACGGAACTATCTGGTTAGGTGTTCCCAGGGAAGTCAGAAGAAAAGCCATAAGAAAGTACACGAAGAAAGGTAAAGCCGTACACAGACCGGAACTATTGCTCAATAAGTGACTATGACATAGTCGCAAGGTTCCAAGCGGAACACCGGGGAATCGTACAGTACTACCAAATGGCACATAACGTTCACCGCCTACAAGAAGTAGAGTGGGTAACAACAACATCCCTACTCAAGACTTTGGCTGGAAAACATAAGACCTCAGTGAACACAATAGTCAAGAAACACAAAGCGACTAGAAGTGTAAACGGAAAGAATTACAGGGTCTTTGAGGCAAAAGCGGAGAGAAAAGGGAAGGAACCGCTAACTACTCACTTCGGAGCAGTACCTCTGATAAGGAAGCCTGAATCACACATAACGGACAAAATCGCTACACCAAGGAGACAAAGAGCAGAATTACTCCAAAGGTTATCGAGCGATGAGTGCGAAATGTGCGGAAAGAAAGGCAAACTTGAAGTTCACCATGTGCGAAAGCTAAAGGATGTAAACAAGCCGGGGAGAAAAACCAAACCGGCATGGGTACAGAGAATGGCATCACTCAGACGTAAAACTCTGATGACCTGCGAAGCCTGTCATAAAGATATACACGCAGGAAAGCACAGAAGTGAATGGGACTCCTGGAAAATCGTACTGGAGAGCCGTGTGCGGTGAAAGCCGCAAGCACGGTTCGGAGGGGGGGAGTAGGAAAAGTGCTGTCAAAAGTAACTCACCTGCTTCCTACCCTACCACTTGCCGAACGGGGATCCTGTAACGAATTTCAGTGTTGCCGCCTCGCGGTCGTGGACAGGCCAGGACGGGCAGCGGCAGCAGAGGACGGTCTGGTTTCGGGTGTCTGCGTGGCAACGCCTGGCCGAGACGTGCAACCAGTATCTCTCGAAAGGCCGGCGCGTGCTGGTTGTCGGCGAGTTGGAAGAGCCTTACATTTGGACAGACGACGATGGCAATGCTCGGGCCATCTTGAAGGTTCGGGCGAGGAATGTGCAGTTTCTCAGTTCGCGGGAGCAAGGTAACGTCATGTCCGAGGGGCAGGCTGCGTACGGGAATGGGCAGCATGCTCCCAGTCCGGAATTGAACGGCGGAGAGGGGATACCGTTTTAGAATTGCATATTGGCGTGACGAATACCGGGAAGACAGGGGTTCCGGCGCGGCCAGGGGTGGTTGCGTCTTGGGCCTATTGACGGGATACGCTCTATTCTGAAACATTCATCACAGATCGAGGGAAGGAAAAACGTTTAATGTATCAGCAGATCACTTTGATTGGGAACTTGGGCCGCGATCCGGAATTGAGGTACTCAGCAAGTGGCGTGGCTTTCACCAACTTTAGTGTCGCCACCAGTCGATCTTGGACAGGTCAGGACGGCCAGCGTCAAGAAAAGACTGTATGGTTCAGGGTGTCAGTATGGGATAGGCAGGCCGAGGCATGCAACCAATATCTGACCAAAGGACAAAGAGTACTCGTAGTCGGCGAAATGGAAGAACCATACGTGTTCACCGATCAGGAAGGGAATTCGCGTGCTTCTCTGCAGGTGCGGGCACGAAACGTGCAGTTTCTCAACTCACGAGCCGAACGAGAAGCCATGGGTGTGGGCGGGGGCCAGTACGGCGGCCAGTCCGCAGGGGCAGCGGACGGGTCTGGTTTGGATCAGGGAGCCGGCGGAGAAGAGGATATACCGTTCTAAGGGGTAGGTCTTGCTCGTTTTGGGCGGCACAGTTGCAGCGTGGCAGAGCCGGCAATTGTGTGACTTCAGACAGCATGCCTTGACCCGAATGGCATATTCGTGGGGAGAGTGACAAGGGGGGAGAGCCATGTATCAGCAGGTCACATTAATTGGGAATCTGGGGCAGGATCCCGAGATGAGGGTGCGCCGGTTAACCGGTTAGTTCTATCGTCCACAAAAGTGGACATGGGGAGCAGGATACCCCATAGGTCACCCACCCTACCTGGACCCGAAAGGGAAAGGGGAAAACAGCATGGTGGGAAAGGCGGAGAGTGGAATAGCCACGATGAACACTAGACCGCCAAGACCTGTGTTCTATGACTAAGGCTAAACTGCCAGAATCCTAGTCTCCAGTCAGTGTAAATCGGGCACTCTTGGGTAACGTGGATGAAACCCAAGTCCCCAGGAAAAAGAGAGTATCTCATTCTCTATCCAAAAGGTTCAACGATTATCGCATTCGATGAACTACCTGCCGACGGGGAGACAACTTGCAGAGAGCAAGGTCAAGGAGACGAACGGGAAGTCTAAGGGACACTAAGTAGACTAGCCAGGGAAACCGGGATTCTCTAAGTGCCGAGAGGCATATGAGAACGGAGTCCCCATAGTAGTCAGAGAGCGAGAAAGCCGCTTACAAGGCGAAGGGGGACAGGTACGATAGACATTAAGACAGGGAGAATTGCGAAATGCAGAAAATCGAAACTGTCCTGAATGTCATCCAGAGCAGAGGGAAGCAAGGCAAAACTCTGGAAAGACTGTATAGGCAACTCTTCAACAAGGAACTGTACGAAAAAGCGTATGCAGAAATATACGCCAATGAGGGAGCCATCACAAAAGGAAGCAGTAACGACACTCTGGACGGAATGTCTCAAAAGAGAATCGCCGAAATCATCCAGAAAGTCAGAACTACAACTTACAGATGGAACCCTGTACGCCGAACGTACATACCAAAAGAAGATGGTAGGAAAAGACCACTAGGACTCCCCTCAGGGGATGACAAACTCCTACAAGCCGCCATGAAAATCTTGCTGGAAGCCTACTACGAACCGCAGTTCAGTAAACGCAGCCACGGATTCCGTCCCGGACGCGGATGCCACACTGCGCTAAAACAGATTCGTGAATCACACAGAGACACGAGCTGGTTCATAGAAGGCGACATCAAAGGGTGCTTTGACAACATCGACCACGAAACCCTACTGGGAATCATGGGAGAAAGAATCAAGGACCAGAGGTTCCTTAACCTGGTCAAGTACCTGATGAAAGCAGGATATATGGAAGACTGGAAGTGGTACGGAACATATAGCGGAACGCCGCAAGGCGGAATCATCAGCCCGCTACTGGCGAATGTGTACCTAGACACCTTCGACAAATGGGTTGAAGAGGAACTGCTACCGAACTACAACTACGGCAGTCTGAAAGAGAAAGGCAGAAAACGAAACCCAGAATATCGCCACTACGAATACAAACGTAGTAAAGCGAAAAAGAAGGGAGACGTAGAAGCCTACGAACGTTACGGCAAGATGATGAAAAAAGTCCCGTCAGTCATTGACGACGACAGCTACAGAAAACTGGAGTACATCAGATACGCCGATGATTTCCTGCTCAGTTTCGCCGGACCCAAGAAAGAGGCCGAAGAAATAAGGAACAGAATCAGTGAATTCCTCGAAAGAGAACTCAATCTAGAGCTATCTGTAGAGAAAACACTGATAACCAATACCAGAACCGAAAAAGCAAGATTCCTCGGATACGATCTCTGTGTAATGCAGAGTAACGAGAGAAGAAATGTCAACGGAACTATCTGGTTAGGTGTTCCCAGGGAAGTCAGAAGAAAAGCCATAAGAAAGTACACGAAGAAAGGTAAAGCCGTACACAGACCGGAACTATTGCTCAATAAGTGACTATGACATAGTCGCAAGGTTCCAAGCGGAACACCGGGGAATCGTACAGTACTACCAAATGGCACATAACGTTCACCGCCTACAAGAAGTAGAGTGGGTAACAACAACATCCCTACTCAAGACTTTGGCTGGAAAACATAAGACCTCAGTGAACACAATAGTCAAGAAACACAAAGCGACTAGAAGTGTAAACGGAAAGAATTACAGGGTCTTTGAGGCAAAAGCGGAGAGAAAAGGGAAGGAACCGCTAACTACTCACTTCGGAGCAGTACCTCTGATAAGGAAGCCTGAATCACACATAACGGACAAAATCGCTACACCAAGGAGACAAAGAGCAGAATTACTCCAAAGGTTATCGAGCGATGAGTGCGAAATGTGCGGAAAGAAAGGCAAACTTGAAGTTCACCATGTGCGAAAGCTAAAGGATGTAAACAAGCCGGGGAGAAAAACCAAACCGGCATGGGTACAGAGAATGGCATCACTCAGACGTAAAACTCTGATGACCTGCGAAGCCTGTCATAAAGATATACACGCAGGAAAGCACAGAAGTGAATGGGACTCCTGGAAAATCGTACTGGAGAGCCGTGTGCGGTGAAAGCCGCAAGCACGGTTCGGAGGGGGGGAGTAGGAAAAGTGCTGTCAAAAGTAACTCACCTGCTTCCTACCCTACTACACGCCGAGTGGCGTGGCGGTAACCAACTTCAGTGTCGCCACCAGTCGATCCTGGACTGGGCAGGATGGGCAACGGCAGGAGAAGACGGTTTGGTTCCGGGTGGCGGCGTGGCGACGGCTGGCCGAGACGTGTAACCAGTATCTGACGAAGGGGCAGAGGGTGCTGGTTGTCGGCGAAATGGAGGAGCCCACCCCGTGGACAGATCGAGAGGGCAACACGCGGGCTTCACTTGAAGTGACGGCGCAGACTGTGCGGTTTCTGAACACGCGGGCGGAGAATGAGGCGCTTGCGGGCGGATGGGGTCAGGCCGGTGGACAGGGCGCGGCTGTGGAAGGCGGGTCTGCCGGGGATGCGATAGCGGACGGTGAGGAGGATATTCCGTTTTAGGTTGCGTTGACGTTACGGAGGGTCACGAGGAACATCCTTTCTTATCCGCGAAGGCACGCGAAGGGTCGCGAAGAACACCTTTTCTTATCCGCGAAGTTACGCGAAGGATCGCGAAGAACATCGGGGGCGAATTGGGTTTTCTTGGCATGACAGTGGGGCCCTCTGCGGATTAGACACACTTTGTTCCCCTCGGATCGCGGTTCAGACGAAAGTAAACAAGCCTCAGAAGCTTCAGATTGCCCGCGCCCCAACCGGCGCGGGCAGAGTTTTTATGTGGGCCGGTTGGTGAGGGTTGTGTTGCTGACGTTGGAACAGTCCTGAGCCGATGCGGCTTTTGTCGTTGACAGTGGATTTGCACTGTGAAAGATTCGATATCGGGAGGTAGTTGGTCGTATTGGGGGAAGCGCAGATGAAGATTGTAGAGGTCGAGACATTCCGCGTGCGAGTGCCGCTGCACCCTGTCAGCTGGCACAGCGCGAATATTGAAAGGTGGAGCGGCTCCTGGTGGGACTTACCAATTGTGCTGCTGCGGATGACGACAGACAGCGGTCTCAGCGGGTTGGGGGAGGCGCCAAAAGGCGTGGCAGAGAGCACAGTTCGTCAGTATGCACCGTTGTTTACAGGGCGGGATCCTTTTGACCTGAACTGGCAGCATCTGCCGATCGGCGACATTTGGAGCCCGGCGAGCGGGGTTGAACAGGCCTACGAGATGGCGGTGTACGATTTGGTGGGCAAGGCGCTCGGGTTGCCGGTACACCAGTTACTCGGGGGCGCGTATCGCAGCCGCGTGCGCGGGTCTCTTTGCAGCGGGCAGATGTGGCCTGACGATGCGGCGAGGCGGGCGCGGCTGGCCGCTGAATTGGGGATTGACGTGCTCAAGATGAAGGCCAACCTGGGCGACCCGGTGGTGGAACGCATTGCAGCCATCAACAAGGCGGTTGGGACGGACGTAAAGGTGACAATCGATGCGGGGCAGCGCCAGCGACATCCGAGGCATGTCCTGGAAATCGCACGCGGCCTGGAACCCTACGTTGATAACATAGAGTGCTTTGAGGACCCTGTCTCGCGTAGTAACTTGGATTGGTATGTTCTGCTCAGGGAGAAATTGAACTTTCCCCTGGCATTGCACCTGGGCAATCATCAGGATGTGATTAACGCGGTCAAGCGCGAAGCGTGCGATTACCTGAACCTAGGCGGCAGCATGAACAGTTTCGAGCAGGGCACGGCGATAGCCGAGGCAGCCGGTATGCCTGTGTGGCATGGGTCGGGAGTGGGGCTGGGCATTTCGGAGGCGTCTTACGTCCATGCATGCGCGGCGACGAAGGCGACCACGCTGTCGAGCGATATTGTGGGAGAGATGCTGCGCGTGGATGATCTCATTGTTCGTCCTCTTGCGTTCGAGGACGGTTATTTCGAGGTGCCGCAGGAGCCGGGGCTGGGTGTTGAGCTGGATGAGGATGCGCTGGAGCGGTTCGGCGTTCGCTAGGCACCGTTGACATTTTGGGGAGGTCTTTCAGAATAAAACAGAACCAATCGATCCGCGAAGGCACGCTAAGGGTCGCGAAGAACACCTTTTTTTCCGCGAAGTGACGCGAAGGGGCGCGAAGAACACCAGAGACGTATCGGATTTTCTTTGCGGGAATGCGCGGCCCTTTGCGGAATAGATGCACTTTGCTCACTCAGATCGCTGTTCGGATTTGCATAAGCGAGCCCTAGAGATTTCAGATGGCCCGCGCCTGTTGGGGGCGCGAATAGAATTGCGTAGGTCGGCCGGTTTGTCAGTGCGTGTTGCTGGCAGGCGGGCCGGTTTTGCGTTGCGGCGGGGGAGTTTTTGGATGTCTGCAAGTCAGATGCGGACGGACCGGCCGGTGTGGGCGGAGTGGTGGGCGGCGAGGAGGGAGCGCAGGATGGTTCGGCCTTCGTCGCCGGTCAGGCGGGGTGGGGTGTTGTCGTGGAGGGCGTCGATGAGGTGGCGGGTGGCGTGGATGAAGCTCTGCTCCCAGCCGGTGGGGATGTCGTCGAAGTTGCGGGTCTGGCCGTCGCGGGCCAGGGTGACGGGCGGTGCGTCGGTGAGGCGGCCGTGGCCGCCGTTGATCCAGATGACGCCTTTTGTGCCGGTGATTTCGATGCGGTCGTCCTGGGCGTAGTAGCTGGTCTCGATCTGGAGCTGGGGGGAGTAGACGACTTCGAGGGAGCCGAAGCGGTTGTTGGGGAATTTCCAGGAGACGATGGCGGGTGTGTCGAGGACGCGACCGGGCATGAGCTCCATCGCGCCGATCCAGGCGTGTACCTCTTGGGCAAGTCCCATGAAGTGCCAGGCGAGGGCGAACTTGTGGTGGCCGTCGTCGAAGAGCATGGGACCGCCGCCGCTGATCTCCTGATTGAAGCGCCAGGCCCAGGCGGCGAGGGGCACGTGCCAGGCGGTGGGGCTGAAGCCGGCGTTGCTCTTGATGCGGATGGTGAGGGGGTCACCGATTTCGCCGGCTTCGATGAGGGCCTTGGCGTGGACGATGGGCGGGTAGAAGATGAAGTTTTCGTAGACGCGCAGGGCCTTTTGGGCGGTCTCGGCGGCGGCGATCATTTCGCCGGCCTGGGCGAGGGAGAGGGCCATGGGTTTCTGGACGGAGACGTGTTTGCCGGCGGCGAAGGCGTCGAGGGTGACGGGGAGGTGGAGGTGATGGGGGAGCAGGATTTCGACGAGGTCGAGGTCGGGGAGGGCGAGGAGGTCGTGGTGGTTGGTGAAGACGCGATTGGAGGGCACGTTCCAGGCGGCTGCGCGGCGTTGGGCGGTCTCCTGATCGACATCGCAGACGGCTGCGAGCAGGGCGCGGTCGTTTTGGAGGTATTCGAGGGCATGGAGGTCGCTGATGCGGCCGGCGCCGATGAAGCCTACGCGCAGCATAGGAAGGTGGTTGCTCCCCGGCTCAGGTCACTTCACGACGGCGGGGGCGGTTCAGATTTCGCCCATTTCGAGGCGGCCCAGATAGATTAGCGACTCCAGATCCTCGGCGGCATCGGGCATGTAGCGGGACACGGCCGCGCGAACCTGCTCCAAGTCATCCTCTTCGGCGAGGCCGAGCATCCTGGACAGATCGCCCAGGTCCTGCGGGCGGGACGTTTCCATCTTCATCAGGACGAGATAGGGAAGGCCGAGGACCGGGTAGCCGGCGGCGTCAGTTCGGTCGGGTTGCAAGGCATCGTCAAGCCACTCGAAGGGAATGAGGAGCAGGTCGATTTCGGTGCCGTCGGGGGCGTTCAGCATATAGCCGGGGATTGACAGTTCTGAAGCGACTTGGTAACCGGCCTCTTTCAGGCGCGCCAGCGCGGCGTCCCCGTCATGGTGGTGGACAAGGATGTCAAAGTCTCTGGTCATGCGTTCAGGCATGTAAGCACGGGTGGCGACGGCGCCGACGACGGCCCAGCGGATCCCCTTCAGAATTGAACGCAGGTCGGGCCAAGCGTACGCTGCGGTGCGTTCGCGCAGGAATTGGGGGGCGCTGCCGGTCCCGGGCTGCTGGCGGCGCAGGGAGATCGAGATGAGAAAGCGGCGCCTTTGGGCCGGGGTGAGTTGTCCGTCGGGCGCGATGGCGGCGATGGCAGGCGGTATTTGCGCGTGATCTTTTGCGATGTCAGCCCACCTCCGTGTTGGTTGGGTAGAGGTCGATGCGTTCGGCGTTGGCGCGCAGGGGGAGGCCGGCGGCGTAGAGGACGGTGTCGGCGATGTCCTCGGACTGCATCATGAGTTTGCGGGCTTCCTGGGGAGGCGGGACGGGGCGGCGGTCGAGGAG
>VXOE01000181.1 GCA_009840225.1 Caldilineaceae bacterium SB0662_bin_25
GAGGGCCGACTAGGCCCGACCGCCCAAATGCGAGGAGAGAGGGGAGAGGAGTGAGGAGTGAGGAGTGAGAAACACCACTTCATTTGCAGGCAATAGGAAAGTAAACTGACCGTGGCCTGGTTTCTTCCAGGGGTATGCGACTGTTCACCCCCTTTTTGGGATGCACCCCTAGGGCCTCAGATTTTTGACCGGAAGAGCCCCAAGAGATATACTTGCTGCGATTTCTCGCAGTATCCCAACGACAACAACCAAATTACCTTCCAACCCATAACCCATTGAGGAGACCTACAGTTATGAACAGATTTGTCCCATTGATCGCGCTGTTGGCAGTCCTGATCATGGTGACCGCGGCCGGTTGTGCGCCCGTGGCGCCGGCGTCAGAGACGGCCGGAGAGGAAATGATGGAGGTTGTCAGCACAGGCGGCGTTACACTGCCTGATGACGCTGCGCCTCTTGACCAGCAGGTGTTCCGCTCTGCCGGTATTGAAGGCAAGCATTTTGACACGATGCGCAATGAGTACGAAGGCTTCGCCTATGAGGCGACGATCGAGCAGCTGGCCAAGATGGGGCCGGAAGGCGACTGGCACCCGGCCGCGGCCGACAGCTGGGAGCTTTCGGAGGACGGCCGTACGTGGACATTCCATTTGCGGCAGGACGCCATGTGGAGCGACGGCACGCCGGTTACGGCCGAGGATTGGGTGTACAGCTTCCGCCGATACCTGGACCCGGAGATGGCCAACGTATACGCCTGGTTCCTGTTTGACCTCGAGAACGGTGAGGCGTACAACAAGGGAGAGGTTGGCGTTGAAGAGCTTGGCGTCGAGCTGATCGACGAGTATACCTTCTCGCTGACAACCAAGGTGCCGATTCCCTACTACATGTTCAAGATCAACTGGCACGCGGCGCCGGTTCCCCGCCACATGGTGGAGGAGCACGGTGACGACTGGGCCAACAATCCGGCAACGGCGCCCAGCAACGGCCCGTACCGCATTGCCGAGTGGAACCGGGGCAAGAACGTGATCTTCACGCCCAATCCCTACTACACGGGACGCTACCCGGCGACATTTGAACAGCGGATTCAGGTGATCATCCCTGAAGTCGGCGCGCCGCTTCTGCAGATGTACCAGGCCGGCGATATCGATGGTGGGGTCGGTGTGACCGGTGATGACCTTGTACAGGTGCTTGCGGATCCGCAGCTGAGCAAAGAGGCCAATATCAGCGTGATGAACCGCGGCGTCTACATCTACATGAACCAGCGCACACCGCCCTTCGACAACATGCTAGTGCGTAAGGCGTTCGCGCACGCGGTTGACCGCACGGCCCTGTGCGACAACGTCATGCGGGGAACGTGCATTCCCGCGCACGGCTTCCTGCCCAAAGACTTCCCGTGCGAGCGCAATGACGACCCTGAGTTGATCGCGTACCAGAACTACGATCCCGAACTGGCTGCGGATCTGATGGCGCAGGCCGGCTACCCCGGCGGAGAGGGCTTCCCCGAGCTGACCCTCTACACCAAGGAGGGTGAATTCATCCGCGAAGCCGAAGCGATCCAGCGTATGCTGGCCGATAACCTGGGGGTCAAGCTCACGCCGCAGAACGTCGAGCGCGCATTCTACGTCGACCAGATGCGCAACGGCGAGCTGAAAGTCGCCCTCAATCGCTGGGGCGCGGACTTCATCGATCCGAGCAACTTCGTGGACTGGTGGGACGATCCCGCTGCTTCTTACTTCACCGGCTGGACCGACGAAGAGTACCGAAATCTGATCGACACGGCCCGCCCGATGGCGATGTCGACTGAACGCTGCGACCTCTACCACGAGGCTCTCAAGATCCTAGCGCGTGACGCGATCGGCGTATTTGTAATGAACCCGGTACAGGCTGTTCTGTACAAGGACTATGTCTCAGGGCTGACCCTCACAGACGACGGGACCCTTGGCGTCTATAACATGATGCTCCTGGACAGCGCCTACATTAAAGAATAGTAATTTGGTGACGAGGAGAGGGGGGAGGAGCAGGTCCTCTCACCTCTCCTCTTTTCGATTCTCCTCGCCCACTCTTCCACAAGGACGGAAGCACGGATGACGCGCTATGTTCTGGGACGCTTCGCCGGCATCATTGGCGTCCTGTTTATTGTATCGATCATGATCTTTCTCATGATCCACACCATTCCGGGCGGCCCGTTCGACGCCATGCCGACGACATCCGAGTTCCGGGATATCCCTGAACACATCCGCGAGAAGCTGATGGCCAAGTACGGCCTCGACAAACCGCTATACGTGCAGTATTTCCGCTACATGTGGGCAGCACTGCGAGGTGACTTCGGCATCTCCTTTCGCTATGGGGAGCCGGTCACGGATTTCATCAGCCGTTCCTGGCCCGCGACTGCGCAACTAGGACTGTCGGCAATGGCGATTGGCATACCGATCGGCATCGGTCTGGGAATCCTGGCCGCGCTGCGTCCCAATACCTGGTTGGACTATCTCACCAACGTTGTCGTGATCACCACTTTTGTCACTCCCGTCTTTGTTATCGCCATTATGAGCATAATTATTTTCGCGGTGATATTGAAGTGGCTACCTTCCGGTGGATGGGGGGAACCCAAGCAGTGGATCCTGCCCACCTTCGTCTATGCGGTCGGCCAGATCGGAGGCATGGCGCGCTTCACGCGGGCCAGCATGGTTGACGCGATGCAGGCGGAGTATGTGCGTACGGCCCGGGCGAAGGGGCTGCGAGAGAGCGCGGTGGTGATGCGGCACGCCTTCCGTTCGGCGTCATTGCCGCTCGTCACACTGTTGGGGCCGATGGTAGTAAACCTGCTCCTGGGGTCTTTTTTCATTGAAGCGATCTTTCGCATACCGGGCATTGGCGGTCAGATTACTCTGGCCCTCTATAACCGGGATTACCCGGTGATCATGGCGCTGATTCTGCTGTGGACCTTTGCCATTGCCATTGCCTACCTCGTCACCGACCTGCTCTACGGCGTTGTCGACCCGCGCATACGTGTCGGCGGCACCATGTAAGACGCGCCTGAGGCCGCAACAGGCGTCAAGGAGATTTACCATTTCCACCTCTCCGGCGAAGCAGAATGGTGACCAGCTCAGCGCCGCCGCGAAAGCTGCCGCGCTGGCCCACGATCTGAACTCTAAGCCTCGAAACCTGTGGGGGGACGCGGCGAGACGATTCTCACGCAACCTGCTGGCCATGGTTTCCCTGTCTTTCGTCGTGCTTCTGATATTCCTGGCCCTGTTCGCCAACGTGCTTGCGCCGGAGGGCTATGACAACCAGCAGTACGATAAGACATGGCTCTTTCCCTCGCTTGAACATCCGATGGGCACCGACCCATTCGGTCGCGACATTCTGACACGTGTCATCTACGGGGCGCGTATCTCGCTGGCGATTGGCTTTATCAGCAATATCATCGCTCTTGCCATCGGGCTTCCCTACGGGGCGGCCGCGGCCTGGTACGGCGGCGCCGTCGACTTTGTACTCATTCGTATCATTGAAATCATCAACTCCGTTCCCAACCTGTTGCTGGGCATTCTTATTATCAGCGTATTGGGACCAGGCTTTCGCAACGTTCTCTTTGTCTTCGCAGTCACCGGCTGGATGGGAATTGCGCGCCTGGTGCGGGGCCAGTTCCTCTCTTTGCGGGAACAGGACTATGTACTGGCAGCGACCTGTATTGGCGTGCCCAACTATCGCATCATCATCCGCCATCTATTGCCGAACACCTTGTCTCCCATAATCGTCAGCGTGACGTTGGGCATCCCCGGCGCGATTCTGGGCGAGTCCGGCCTGAGTTTTTTGGGGATTGGCATTAACCCGCCGCTTCCCAGTTGGGGGCGTATGCTCAATGACTATCTCAGCGCGATCCAGTCGCACTGGTATCTGGCCTTTTTCCCAGGCCTGATGATCGCGCTGGCGATGTACGCTTTCACGCTGATGGGAGACGGGCTTCAGGATGCCCTGGACCCGACCAAGTAGGTCATTGGCGGACGGACGAGACGCGGCGACGCGGAATGCCTCCCAGCAGCTAAAGCAGCCCCTTTCCACATTCAAACGGGTATTGCAATGGACAGCGAACAAGGCGGGGCCGACGGCTGCCTCTTCAGCCAGCTGCGCGCCGATACCCCTTTGGCAAGCCAATACATTTATCTGAACATCTGTACTTTCGGGCCAGTTCTGCGGTCAGTCCAGCGTTGCATGGCGGATGCGCTGCGGGAGGAGAACGAGGAGATCATCGCAATTCGCGGGAAGGAGGCGGGGGTCCGCTTTTATGAGCGTGCCGAGAAGGCGCGTCAAAGTGTCGCAGATCTGTTGGGCGTCTCGGCGGCGAACGTTGCATGGGTCTACAATACGACGACGGCTTCGCGGCTGGCGATCATGAGCGTGGACTGGCAGGCTGGCGACAGGCTGGCGGTGACGGACGTCGAACATCTCAGCACGCACCAGGCGGCGCGGGGACTGGCGCAGGGTCGGGGCGTGGGAGTCACGGTTATTCCCACGGCTGAGCCACATGAGGGAATTTACCGGGGGCCCTCGTACTTCCTGGAGCAGTTGGACCAGATGCTGACGCCTGCGCACCGTCTGCTGGTGATCAGCCATGTCTCCAACATTGACGGGCGGCGGTTGCCGGTAATGGAAGCGACGCGCCTCGCGCGGTCGCGGGGGGTCAAAACGCTGGTGGACGGGGCGCAGTCGGTCGGCATGTTTGGGGTCAATGCGAAGGAGATAGGCGCCGAGTTTTTCAGTGGATCGGTCCACAAGTGGCTGATGGGGCCGCCAGGGATCGGATTTCTGGTGGTTTCCGACGAGGGCAAAGAGGACTACAATCCTTTTAGTCTTCCTCTGCCAACAGGAGCCGGGGGCCGACCCGACGGCAATCTGATGGCAGCGGGGGCTCTGAATGAGCTGGGTACGCAGAACTATCCTTTGCGCATCGGTGCGGGCGCATGTGTGGAGGCAGCGCAGCGAATAGGACTGAACAAGATTGAAGAGCAGTGTCGTTCGATGACTGAGCAGTTGCGAGCCGGCTTGCGCGGTGTACCCGGGATCCGCGTCGCCAGCCCGGCGAAGTGGGAACTCTCGTCGAGCGTGACGACAGTTCAGCTGCAGGATGGGACACCTGAACGCTGTCTGAAGCTGGTTGAACGCTTGTTGGAAGAATATCGAATCGTCGTAAAATATCGACCGGAGAACTGCGGCGTGCGCATCGGCGTTGCCGCATTCAATACGGCTGCAGAGATCGAACAGCTTCTTACCGCACTGGGCCACCTTACACCTCAGGTTTAAACAGCTAGAGAGGAAGATTGAACCAACCATGTCAGAAACAAGCAACCGCACGCCTATTATTGCGATCAGCACGCCGACGCCCCCTCCCTACTGGGCGCTGCTGCAGTGGGAACTGATCCGCAGCCAAACAGAGGCCGTCGAGGAGTTTTATGACCGTTATTTCGACGAGCGCGGCTACCTGCTTTGCGTTCCTCGCTGGGGCGGCGATGACGGGCCGGATGACGCCGCTGAAAATCTGGCGGGATGGACCATGCTGCACGCGCTGGGCGCGCCTGACCGTGTCTTGGAGCTGTATAAGAAGGGCTGGGAGGGTCATCTGCGCCAGTACACCGAGACCAAGACGGTGGAGGTGCCGTTTGCCCGCGACGGGATGTATTACAAAGAGTTTCCGGTCATGTTCGACTGGATGCACAACGGCGAGGGCTTCTCGGTTTTCTTCCTGCAGCCGCTGTCGGACCCGTATGACCACCTGGCGCGGCAGCGCATGGAACGCTTTGCCGGCTTCTATATGGGCACCGATGCGCAGGCTCACAATTATGACCCGGAGCACAAGGTCATACGCAGCATGTTCAACGGCAGTCGCGGCCCGTTGATGCGCAAGTCGACGGGGCTGGACTGGGCAGGCGATTCGCTTGAAATCGAAGGGCGCTTCAAGCCGGGGCACGGCGAGAGAAACTATGCCGAAATGGTGGCCCACTTTGAGGAGTATAACGACGTGGTCGGCGACCACCCGCTCAATATGTCGACGACGACGCTGGCTTTCAACGCCTACATGCAGACCGGGGACCACAAGTACAAGGAGTGGCTGGTCGATTACATCGATGCCTGGTGCGAACGGACGGAGGCGAATGGGGGCATCACACCAACGAACATCGGGCTGGACGGCAGTATCGGCGGCGCCTGTGACGGCAAGTGGTACGGTGGGGTCTACGGCTGGGGGTTTACGGTGACGGTGCCGCAGACAGGGGAACTGGCGCACCGGCCGTTTTTCCTGCACCGCGTTCACTACGGCTTCGGCAATGGGTTGCTGATGACCGGCGACCAGAGCTACGTGGACACATGGCGCGGCGTCATCGAAAACGTCAACGCAAACAGCAAGACGAGCGGCGGACAGACACTTTACCCTCACATGTACGGGGACGAAGGCTGGTATGACTACACGCCGGAGCCGTTCAGTACGGGGGCGCTGGAAGTGTACTACTGGTCGATGGACCGGGCGGACTTGCCGCGCGTGCAGGAGAACGAGTGGGTGCAGTTTTTGGAAGGTGACAACCCGGACTACCCGGTCACCGCGCTGCTGGAGGATCTGAAAGAGGTGCGAGAGAGAATCGGCAAGGTACGCGGAGACAGCAGCTCGCCGGATACGCGCATGTCTGACGACATGAACGGGTTCAATCCCGCAATGGTGAGCCGGTTGACCGAGCTTATGCTAGGCGGCCTGCCGACGGAGCGTTTGGGCTTCCCTCTCCACAGTCGTGTGCGTTATTTCAGTCCGACACGGCAGAGGGCCGGAATTCCGGAGGATGTTGGCGCGCTGGTTGAAAACATGAGTGATGATGAGATGACCTTGACGTTGGTCAATACCGACCAGCTCAAGTCACGCACCGTCGTCGTCCAGGGCGGCGCGTATGCAGAGCATCAGTTCGTGAGTGTTACGCAGAACGGAGAAACGACTGCCATAGATGGCGACAACTTCACCGTGCGGCTAGGGCCGGGGTGCGGCAGCAGACTGCAGATACGGATGGCGCGCTATGCCAACCGGCCCACGTGCGCTTTCCCGTGGGCCCGTTAGACGACTCAGGAAAACTGGAAAGCCGTCAGTTTCGAGAATCTTTCCACCAATGGAGTCTCCCGGTGCACGCTCGACCCTTTAGACGAGAAAGGCAAGTACATGGCAGACGAGAGTAAACCCAACGTCTTGATCTTTTTCTGCGACCAGTTGCGCTTGGATTTGCTGGCCTGCTATGGGGAGACGCTTGTGCGTACACCGAACATTTCTGCCCTGGCGCAGGATTCCTGTGTTTTCGAACGGGCCTATACGCCTTGCGCCATCTGCTCGCCTGCGCGCGCCAGCCTTCTGACCGGGCTCTATCCCCATGGCCACCACATGTTCAATAATTCAACGCCGCGCTATTCCTACTGCGAAAACCTGCGGCCAGGCGTCGCGATGATACAGGACTGGATCGACGAGGAGAGCGACTACGAGTCGGCCTGGTTTGGGAAGTGGCACGTCGGTCCTGCTCAAGACCTGTTTGACTCCCGCTTCCATCATACTCAAAAGCCTTACGAAGGCGGGCCCGAATTTCTGACCAGTTCTCACTGGCATCCCAGCACACGCATCGCGCCCCTGGTGGAAAGCGTCGGGCGGGGCACGGCAGGTACGCTGGATGTCGGGCTGGAGGGATTCCCCGACGTTGTGGCGGCCCGCTACTCGCAGGCGTTCCTGCAGAAACGCGACGGGGCGAGGCCCTTTTTCCTGACCTGCTCCTTCCCCGGGCCGCACAGCCCGTGGATGGTCCCAGACGAGTGGGGCATTGGTTACGACCCGGCTGACATCGAATTGTGGCCCAATCGCTTTGACGATTTTGAAGGAAAACCGATTAACCAGAGAAAGCTGCGCCTGATGCAGGAGATTCGCGGGAAGGAGCTCTTGCAGTCCGCCGCGCGCCCGCTGCCGGACGGTGATTCAACACAGACCCAGGAGAGGAAGGACCGAGAGTTGCAGGAGTTGCTTGCCTGTTGCTTCTCTTACCTGGAGTTGATCGACCAGATGGTTGGGGAAGTGGTGGCAACGCTCAAGGAACTGGGCCTGTATGAGGAGACAGCCTTCGTCTTCACGGCGGATCATGGCGATATGGCCGGTTCCCACGGACTTATGAACAAGGGCGCGTACATGTATGACGAGATCTACCGCATTCCCCTGCTGGTAAAGGCCCCGGGAACGCCCCAACCCAGGCGCAGCGGCGCGTTTGTGCATTTGATGGATGTAACTGCGACTTGCTTGCACTTGATGGCTGGGGACAAACAGGAGAGCATGATGGGGCAAGGTCTGCACGGCGAGTCACTGCTTCCCCTCGTGCAGGGAACAGATGACTGGGGCCGGGCAATGCACTACGCCGAGTACCACGGCGACTGGTACGGACACTACTCGACTCGGATGGTGACCGACGGCCGTTGGAAGCTGGTGTGGAATCTGACAGACCTGTGCGAGCTGTATGATCTGGAAAACGATCCCCTTGAGCTACGCAATTGCTTCTACGATCCCGAATATGAAGATGTGCGCGCCAGCTACTTCGACTATCTGATGGCGGAGGCGCAACGCACGGACGACGCGCAGCTGCGGCTGCTGCTGCCTCAAGTCGAGATTGCGGCACAGGGAACGGCCGGCCTCTGATCCCAGCGAAAGGCAAGTTCCAGCAGGGTCGTCACTGCAAAACTCGTGCACGCCTACGTTCGCTCGACGGCTAGTTCTTGCAAGGAATCTGAATGGACAACACGAGCAAACCCAACGTGCTGATCTTGCTCTGTGACCAGTTGCGGATTGATCTGTTGAACTGTTACCGGGAGACTCTGGCACGCACGCCAAACATCACGGAACTGGCCGGGGATTCCTGCGTGTTCGAACGGGCTTATACGCCCATAGCTCTCTGCTCGCCTGCCCGCGCCAGCCTGCTCACCGGACTCTACCCCCAAAGTCACCACATGTTCAACAACTCGACCCCCGGTTATTCCTACTGTGAACACATACGGCCGAACGTGACGATGCTGCAGGACTGGATCGACGAGGAAAGCAGCTATGAGTCGGCCTGGTTTGGCAAGTGGCACATCGGTCCGGCGCAGGACCTGTTCGACTCTCGTTTTCATCATACGCACGACGAGCCGTACGATGGCGGACCCGTCTATCTGAACACTACGAACTGGAACAATAAGAGGCAGATCGCCCCCTTGGTTCAGAGCGTGGGGCGCGGCGCCGCGGGCACGCTGGACGTGGGGATGGAGGGGTTTCCCGATGTGGCTGCGGCTCGCTACACGCAAGCGTTTCTGCGTTCACGCGACGCGACGAGGCCCTTTTTCGCTGTCTGCTCCTTCCCGGGTCCGCACTTTCCCTGGATGGTTCCGGAGGAATGGGGTATTCGCTACGACGCGGCTGACATCGAAATGTGGCCCAATCGTTACGACACGTATGAGGGCAAACCGATCAACCAGAGGAAGATACGCCTGTTGAACGAGGCTAATGCCGGTGGTCTTTCTGCTAAGGAGCAGGACCAGGAGCTTAAGGAGATGCTGGCCTGTTGCTTCTCCTACATGGAGCTGATCGACGAGATGGTGGGCGAGATCGTGTCAACGCTCAAGGAGCTCGACCTCTATGAGGATACCGCTATCATCTTTACGGCGGACCATGGCGACATGGCCGGGTCGCACGGGCTGATGAATAAGGGCGCGTATATGTATGACGAAATCTATCGCATTCCCTTGCTCCTCAAAAGGCCCGGGCCGGGCGGGGCATCGCGCAACGGTTCCTTTGTTCACCTGATGGACGTGACGGCAACGTGCCTGCACCTGATGGAGGGTACGGAGCAGGACAGTTTGGCGGGCTGGCGCCTTCACGGGCAGTCTCTTCTGCCGCTGGCAGCGGGGGAGGCGGAGTGGGCGCGAAGGATGCATTATGCAGAGTATCACGGGGACTGGTACGGTCACTATTCGGCGCGGATGGTGACGGACGGCCGCTGGAAGCTGGTGTGGAATCTGACTGACCTGTGTGAATTGTACGACTTGGAAGACGATCCTTACGAGCTGCACAACCGCTTCTACGATGCCGGCTTGGAGGCAGTACGCGCCAAATACTTCGACTATCTGATAGCTGAGGCTCGGCGCACGGGGGACGCCCAATTGCGGTTACTGGAGCCGCAAATTGAATTTGGAGCACAGGGAACAGGGGGCCTCCGAGTCCGATGACGGGCTGGTACCAACGCAGGCCTCGATGTTTCATTGGTGCTTGCCAGTGCTCACTCGACGATGAATGCGTGAAAGGCAAAACCTATGGCAGACCAGAGCAAACCCAACGTCCTGATCTTCCTTTGTGACCAGCTGCGGATCGATCTGTTGACCTGTTACCAGGAGACGTTGGTGCGAACACCAAATATCACCGCTCTGGCCAACGACTCCTGCCTCTTTGAACGGGCCTACACGCCACTGGCACTGTGCTCGCCGGCGCGCGCCAGCCTGCTCACCGGCCTTTATCCGCACGGCCACCATATGTTCAACAACTCGACCCAGCATTATTCCTACTGCGAACACCTGCGGCCGGACATGACGATGCTGCAGGACTGGGTCGACGATGTGGGCGAATATGAGTCGGCCTGGTTTGGCAAGTGGCATATCGGCCCGGCGGAAGACCTGTTTGACTCCCGTTTTCACCATACGCATGACGAGCCACACGAAGGCGGCCACGTCTTTCTGGACAGTTCGCACTGGCACCCGAACACGAGAATCGCGCCGCTTGTTCAGAGCGTGGGGCGCGGGACAGCGGGTACGCTGGACGTGGGGATGGAGGGTTTTCCCGACGTGGTCGCGGCTCGGTACACGCAGGAATTTTTGCGCTCACGCGACGAGACGAAGCCCTTTTTCGCTACCTGTTCCTTCCCGGGCCCGCACTTTCCCTGGATGGTTCCGGATGAATGGGGCATTCGCTACGACCCGGCTGACATCGAAATGTGGCCGAATCGGTATGACAGTTATGAGGGGAAACCGATCAACCAGAGGAAGATACGCCTTTTGAACGAGGCGAATGCCGGTGGTCTTTCTGCTGAGGAACAGGACCAGGAGCTGAAGGAACTGCTGGCCTGCTGCTTCTCTTACATAGAGCTGATCGACGCGATGGTGGGCGAGGTCGTGTCGACTCTCAAGGCGCTTGGCCTTTATGAAGATACCGCTATCATATTCACCGCGGATCATGGCGATATGGCTGGGTCCCATGGGCTGATGAATAAGGGCGCGTATATGTATGACGAAATCTATCGCATCCCTATGGTTCTAAAGAGGCCAGGGGCGACCAGCGCTTCACGAAACAGTTCTTTTGTTCACCTGATGGACGTGACGGCCACGTGCCTGCACCTGATGACGGGTATGGAGCAGGACAGTTTGTCGGGGCGGAGTCTTCACGGGCAGTCACTTCTGCCGCTGGCCGAGGGGGAGACGGAGTGGCCGCGCAGTATGCATTACGCGCAGTATCACGGTGACCCGTGGGGGCACTACTCTTCGCGTATGGTTACTGACGGGCGCTGGAAGTTGGTCTGGAATCTTACCGATCTATGTGAACTCTACGATTTGGAAAGCGATCCTCACGAGTTGAATAACCGCTTCTACGATCCCGATTGTGGTGAGGTGCGCACCACATGCTTCGAATACCTCCTGGCGGAGGCGAAGCGTACCGGCGACGCCCATGTCTTCTTGCTGAAGCCGGAACATGAAATGGCCATTCAAGGGATCCCTGTCCCTGGAAGCTCTTGACGGGCCAGCATCTCCCTTGCAGGCACGGCGCCGCTGAACGCATCCCAAATTGTCCAGAGATTTGAAGAGAACCAGAAAACAAAGAGGAGGTCGATGATGAAATTTGGTGTCTTTCTTCCCAGCCATGGACCGGCGAAGTCGCCTGAGGCGGTCCATCAGGTGGCGCGGGCGGCTGAGAAGGCCGGTTACGATTCGCTGTGGGCGGCAGATCATGTGCTTGTCCATCAGCGGTTCAGCGATTTCTGCCTGATCGAGACGTTTGTCACGTTGGGCTATGTGGCTGCGATCACCGAGACGATCACACTGGGCACGACCGTACTCGTGCTGCCGCAGCGCGATCCGATCCTGGCGGCCAAGCAGGCGGCGGCGGTAGACCAGTACTCTGACGGGCGCTTGATCCTGGGGCTTGGCGTGGGATGGATGGATGATGAGTACCGCTATCTGCGCACCGACTTCAGTAAGCGCGGGCGCATGATGGACGAGTGGATGGACGTAATGCGCGTGCTGTGGAGTGAGGATGAGCCATCATTCCAGGGAGAATGGATCAAATTCGAGGAGAGCGCGTTCGAGCCGAAACCGGCGCAGAAGGGAGGACCGCCGTACACGATAGGCGGGCTGAGCGATGCGGCGATACGACGCGCGGCGACGAAGGCGAGCGGTTGGCATCCGATTCAAATCGAACCTGAGGAAGTTGCCGCCGGGGTGGCCAAGCTGCGCGCATGGGCGAACGGGGCGCCGCGTACGGTCGTTTTCCATGCCCGTACTGAGATAGGTGATCAGGCGGACCCGGAAGTGTCCATTCTCAGAGGGTCGATTTCTGAAATCAGCGACCGCATCGGGCGTTACGCCGAAGCCGGCGTCGAGCACATGCTTTTTGATTTCAACACGACACCTACGGCCGACGCGATTCAGGATCAGATGGAGCGGATCGCGTCTGATGTGTTTCCGGCCCATCAGACGGCGTGAGTGTCAGGAAACTGCGGAGCGCCTACCGCTTATAACGAGTCGATGTCCTCGATTTCCGCCCAGCCGCCGTTGTCTTTTGAGGCCTCGGCGGCTAGTCCTATCAAGTGAAGTTGGGCGACGGACTTTGCGTCTGCGGGCAACGGCGCGGTCCCGAGCGATTCTCTAAGAGCATCGACGCTGCTGGATTGGGAGCCGGTTTCGGCCAGGGGCTCACCGGCGACTGCGTCGAGAAATAAGGCGACGCATTCGTTCATACCGGGCCAGCCGGCGCGCGGTTCGGATTCTGCTACCCTTTCGACGGACCAGTCACTCTGGCTGCGCGTGCGCTGGCGCAGTTCGCTGGAGAAGAGATCAACGATCAGGTCGCCGTCCTCCCCGTTCACTTCTACAGTGGTTTCCAAGTCGACGACGCAGTTTAGATTGACCTGCACAGTACCCCATGGGCCTCCATAGTCGTAGAGTCCCTGGCACTGCTGCTGGGCGCGTCCGGGCAGGCCCTCCCCTTCGAGGATCAGGACCCGGGAGGGCGTTGCGTCAAGGATGCGGTTGAGGGTATCCACGTACCAGGGGGCGATGTGGTTGAGCGTGCTCAGGTCGGCTTCGGGGTCGGCGCCCCAGCTTGATTGCAGTCGAATCGATGCGGAATGGACCTGGCCGAAGAGGCCGTCGCGCACACGCCTGGCCGCCTCAATGAAAACGGGAATGAATCCGATTTCAAGGTCGGCGTGGGTAACCTGGGGGGCGTTCAGCAACTTGGTGACCATCGGGCGAATGTGCTGGCGCTGGTTGGCGAGGGGCGGTTCGTAGAACATGGGTACGCCGGCGTCGAGAGCCGCGGTCAGCGCCTCTTCGTGTGCGGCGTCGGAGACGGCGACGAAGACGGCGTCGACGGGAGGGCCGCTCAGGAGATCTGCGGCCTTTGAGAATACGGAGACTTCCGGGCCGAGTTCGGAGGCGATGCGTTGCTGCGTGGCGGCGCTGGGCGCGGCCGCGGAGACGATTTGAGCGCGGCCGTCGCGTTGCAGTGCGGGCACGTATGCCATGCGGGTCCAGTTGCCGTAGCCGATGAGTCCGACGCGAAGATCCATTGTAATTCCCTCAGTGCGTTCCCAATTCCAATTTCAGAACAACGGGTCAGGCCAGCGGACGAAGGCCAGTGCGGCCGCGAGTCGGGTGAAGTCCGCCTCGGTCAGGTCTTCCCGGTAGGGGATCGCCTTCCGGATTGCCTCTGGCTGGCCGGCATAGCGGCTGACGATTTTTTCGGCGTTGATCTGGGCATCGCCGTATTGCAGGACGAGAAGACAGAAGCATTGATAGCCTTCCTGGCGGGCGTACCAGGAGCCGACGTCGATCAGGCGAATTACCTGGTCGCGCTTACGGTCAAAGTTTGTAAACTCGCTTACGCCTGAATGACACCTGGCTTCAACCAATATGACAGCGCTGTTCCCCAGCGTGATCAATAGGTCCGGTTCCGAATCGCCCTCCACAGTCTGCCGGCTAGGAGGCGGAGGTAGCTTTGGCCAGAACTCCAGCCTTGCCGCCTTAATGTCTTTAAAGACCTGGGGAGGCACTGCACCGAAGAATGACTGCCGAATGAGCTGAGTCAGTATGCGTGTCCTCTGCGGCTCGTCGTCGAGCAGCGGGCTGAAGTAGTGCCAGGTGCGGGCATCTTCGGAGTTCTCGCTGAGGACTTTGGGCAGTCCTTCGGCGATTGACGGCGGGAACTTCTCGGCCAATTTGCCCTGAAGCGCCGGGTGCGCGGTATCGGTCTGTTTCAGCAAAGGATGATCTTCCGGCCGTCTCCAGACCCTGACTCTGGAGGAGCTGACGACAAACTCGCTCAATTTCCTACCTTTCTTGCTTTTCCGAAAAGGTTACAGGTTTCCGGTCTGTTTGCGAGCAGAACAGGCTCTCTTTATTGTACGGATACCAAGAGTTCCTGACAATTTCTGTACGGTCACACTTAGGGTGGCAAAGTTCAGTGGGTGGCGAGAACGGTCGGAGAGGGGTGCATCCCAGATTTGGGGTGGGAACAGGCTGGCGGGGAATCGGCGCCAGTGGTGGCTGGCGTTGATTATCGTTTTTGGACGAGACGCAGTGCAGGCGCCAGGACTGGCCGTACGGTCGAGTCCGTCAGTTGGGGAGGGTGCGAGGGCAGGCACAAAGCCGGCGCCTACGGGGATCTGATGGGACTGGCGGGACGTGGTCGGGCTGGACACCTTCGATTAGGCACCTGTTACGAATATCGACACCCGGTCGATGAGGCATG
>VXOE01000045.1:0-11489 GCA_009840225.1 Caldilineaceae bacterium SB0662_bin_25
TAGGAGAGGCAACGCCCAATCAGGCCCAACCGGCACCGCTATGGCCTTCAAGAACTCGCTACGGAAATACTGACGGTACATTCCCCCCAGGCAGACCGCACACGGAACACACACAGGACATGGCTTAGTAGTTACATTATCAGCAACTCCACTCGTACATCGCAGCTTACCAGTCCTGAACACTTGCAATGGGAACAGGATCCCGGCATTCCCAAACTGCCAGGACCGACTATCAACACTTTCTGGAGTACAGACAATGCAGAGTGCAAACGGAAACGAGGCGCAGGTCCAACGCAAGGCGCTGACCGAAGAACAGATCAACCGCTTCTGGATCGACGGCTATCTCACGATCGGCAAAATTTTGGAGGAAGACGAGATCGAGCTGTTGCGCCGGGAGTATGACTATGAATTTGAACGCGCGCGCAAAGGCCAGAATCCCAGGTTCCGCAACCTGTCGATCGAAGATACCGACGACGTGGAGGCCAAGAACCAGGCTGAATCGCAGATGCTCCAGATCATGCAGATGTGCGAATACAACATTCACTTTCGCCGCCTGCTCTACGACGACCGCATCCTCGATATGGTGGAGGACCTGATCGGGCCCAACATTCAGCTTTTCCACGACCAGGCCCTCTTCAAGCCGGCACATCACGGCGGCCCCGTCCACTGGCACCAGGACAACGCCTACTGGAAATGCAGCCCGCCCAACCTGGTCAGCTGCTGGCTCACGCTCGACGACGTCGACATCCACAACGGCGCCATGCAGTTCATCCCCGGCTCCCACTTCCAATCCGTCTCACATGAAGACGCTGCCGACGACAGCGTTCTTCTCGACTACGGCGACAACGTTGACAAGTCCAGGGCCGCGGTCATCGCCCTGCCCGCCGGCGGCGTAACACTACATCACTGCCAGACCCTGCACTACACCGCGCCAAACGTCACCGACAACCAGCGCCGCGCCTTCGCCATCCACTTCATGACCCCGGGCACCAAGTCGCTGCGCGAGATGCAGTATCTGGAGGTTTCGTTCGAGCGGCCGGTGTTGAGGATGCGGGTCTGAGGTTAGCTTTTGGTAGGCAGTTTTCAGTAACGGCACGCGTCCGCGTCTTGAGCATTGGCCAGGAGCATATGACCAGCGGTACGGGGCTGCCAAAACAGGCAGCCGGGCACGATCGAGTTCTGGAGGAATGGCAATGCAGACCGCAAATGGGAACAAAACCGCGGTACAGCGCAAGGCGCTGACCGAAGAGCAGATCAACAGCTTCTGGACGAACGGTTATCTGAAGGTGGGCAAGATCCTGGAAGATGACGAAATCGAACTGCTGCGCCGCGAGTATGACGGGGAATTCGAACGTGCGCGTAACGGTCACCACCCCAGGTTCCGAAGTCATGAAATCGGGGAAACCAGGGTTCTCCAGATCATGCAGATGTGCGAATACAATATCCATTTTCGCCGCCTGCTGTATAACGATCGCATTCTGGACCTGATCGAAGATCTGATTGGGCCCAACATCCAGCTTTTCCACGACCAGGCGCTGTTCAAACCGGCCCGCCACGGCGGCCCCGCGCACTGGCACCAGGACAACGCCTACTGGAAATGCTCCCCGCCCAACCTGGTCAGCTGCTGGCTGACGCTCGACGACGTCGACGTCCACAACGGCGCCATGCAGTTCCTGCCGGGCACGCACTTCCGCTCTGTGGAGCACGGCCGGCTCGCCGAAAACAACGCCCTGCTCGAATTGGGAGAAGAGATCGATGAGTCGAATGCGGTCGTTGTGCCCCTCCCGGCCGGCGGCGCGACGCTGCATCACTGCCAGACGTTGCACCACACCGCGCCCAACAAAACCGACCGGCAGCGGCGCGCCTTTGCCATCCACTTCATGACGCCCGGCACCAGGTCGCTGCGCGAAATGAAGTACCTGGAGGTGTCTTTCGAGCAGCCGGTGCTGCGAATGCGGGTCTGACGTGAGTTTTCAGTTGGCAGTTTTTGGTAACGGCGCCGGCCGAGTCTGGAGCATAGGTCAATAGCCCATGACCGGCGGGGCGGAGATGCCTGTTTTGGCAGCCGGGCAGAGGAAACATCTGGAGGACTGGCATTGCAGACCGAGAATGGGAACACGACGACGGTAGAACGCAAGGCGCTGACCGAAGAGCAGGTCAACCGCTTCTGGACCGACGGCTATCTGGGCATTGGCAAGATCCTGGAGGATGACGAAGTCGAGTTGTTGCGCCGGGAGTATGATCGCGAGTTTGAACGGGCGTACAGCGGCCATCATCCCCGCTACCGCAGCCATGCCGTCGGCGACACCAGGATACTCCAGATCATACAGATGTGCGAATACAACATTCACTTTCGCCGCCTCCTGTATGACGACCGCATTCTGGACCTGATCGAAGACCTGATTGGGCCCAACATCCAGCTTTTCCACGACCATGCGCTGTTAAAACCGGCCCGCCACGGCGCCCCCGCCCTCTGGCACCAGGACAACGCCTACTGGCGCTGCTCCCCGCCCAACCTGGTCAGCTGCTGGCTCACGCTGGACGACGTTGACGTCCACAACGGCGCCATGCAGTTCCTGCCGGGCACCCACTTTCGCTCTGTGGAACACGACCGGCTGGCAGAAGACAGCGTCCTCCTCGATCTGAGTGACAAGGTCGACGATGCGAACGCGGTCGTTGTGCCCCTCCCGGCCGGCGGCGTGACCCTGCACCACTGCCAGACGCTGCACTACACCGCGCCCAACAAAACCGACCGGCAGCGGCGCGCCTTTGCCATCCACTTCATGACGCCCGGCACCAGGTCGCTGCGCGAAATGAAGTACCTGGAGGTGTCTTTCGAGCAGCCGGTGCTGCGGATGCGGGTCTGAGGTCAGTTTTCAGTAGTCAGTTGTTAGGGCCCGTTGACATTCCGGCCGGCTGCCCCTACCGTAGGGGCACCCCTTGTGGGTGCCCTTGTGGGTGCCCTTGTGGGTGCCCTTGTGGGTGCCCTGGTGATTGCCCCGCCTCCGGGCCCTTCGCGTGATTTCGCCGATCAACTGGTTTTGAATGTCACAATATTTAAGCGAGGAAGCCGAACGAATTCATTCACAGAAGGAGAAACACAATGGGTAACGTAGTGGAAGAAAGAGGCGCCAGTCGACGTGAATTCCTGCGCGCCGGCGCTTTGACCGTGGCCGGAGCGGCTGTGGTAGCTTGTGCGCCCGCGGCGGCGCCGGCTGAAGAGGCGGCCGGGTCCGAGGCGCCTGCCGTCGTGAAGGCATCGGTCGCGGCCAATGATTTTGAGGCCGCCTACGAAGAGGTCGGCCGCCAGTGGGAGGGCACGCTGCTGCGCGTCCCGGTCGGCGGCGTCGGCCACTGGGCCGTGAACGAGGCGGCGTCGGCTCGATTTACGGAACTGACCGGTATCGAGACCGAATGGGAAAACAACCCCTACGACCAGGTATACGACAAGACCTTCCTGGACCTGGGGTCGCAGAGCGGCACCTACGACATCATCGACCTGAACTTCGCCTGGTTCGGTCAGTTTATCGCCACCGACGGTCTGATGCGGCTGGAGGACTATGTCGACAACCCTGCCTTCCCGCCGATCGACCTGGACGCCTTTGTCCCGGCGGTGTTGGAGGTCTACGGCATGTGGGAAGGCGGCCTCTACGGACTGCCGTGGCTGGGCGACGCCATGATCTTCCCCTACAACCAGACCCACTTCGAAGCCGCCGGTCTGGACCCGGACGCGCCGCCCGTCACGTGGGACGAGGTGCATTCGTTTGGGATGGAGCTGACGCAGGGTGACCAGTACGGCTTCGCGCTGATGGGCGGACGTCAGATCCAGGCGATGTGCACCTATGCGGCCATCTTCTTCGGCCTGGCGAAGAAGGGCTTCTACAACGATGCCGGCGAGCCGCAGTTTGACAGTGACGAAGGCCTGGAGGCGATGGAGATCATGGCGGTGAAGCTGCCGGAGATCTCGCCGCCTGCGGCCATCTCGTGGGACATTGTGCAGGCTGCCGAAGCCGTTGCGCAGGGCGCCTGCTCCATGGAGATCCAGTGGCCGGGCATTCTGCAAGGGCTGATCGTCGAAGACTCGCCGGTGTACGGTCAGATGGGCTTTTCCGCGCCTCCCGGGGGCACGCCTCTCGGCGGACACGGCATCGCGGTATCCAACTACTCGCGCAACAAGGACGCCGCCTATCTGCTCTGCCACTACCTGGTCTCACCCGAGATCCAGCGCCAGTATGTGAGCGAGGGCTACGCTATCACCCTGACCGACCTGTTTGAAGATCCCGAAGTCCAGGCGATCAACCCCTACCTGAAGACGATGGGCGACGCCATGGCGATCGGTCTGAGCTGGCCGCGCACCGAGGAGACCAACGAGGTCTTCGACATCATGGTCAAGCACATCAACGCAGCCATCACCGGCGAAGAGACGCCGGAGGAAGCGACCGTGCTGATGAATGACGAAATTCTGGAGCTGCGCCGCGAGCGCGGCTACGTCAGCTAGTCGGATACCGGTCGCGAGAGCACGAGGAACCGCACTGCGATGACATCGGGCGAACGGCACGCCGCTTTTGAGCAGGGACGCATTGCAGAAGGGACGCAGGGGCAGATTCGTACAGCCGGTGGAGAACAGCGAAACCGGGTGTTGGGTCTGCCCCTTCACATTCTCCTGATCGCGCCCACATTTCTGATCGTCTTCGGGCTGCTGGTCTATCCGCTCGGATACGCGATCGTACTCAGCGCCTCCAACAAGATCCTGACCGGTTCGGTCCCCTTCAAATGGGTCGGACTGGAAAACTATCTCGATCTGCTGGCGCTGGAGAGCGAGATGTGGACGTCGGTCGGTGTGACCTTACGCTTCGCGCTGGTGGGCGTCTTTTTGGAGTTCATCATCGGCCTCAGCCTGGCGCTGTTGCTCAACCGGGAGTTCCGGGGGCGTACCTGGCTGCGGGTGGGGCTGCTGGTCCCGCTGATGGTGCCGCCGCTGGCTTCAGGGCTGATCTGGCGCATCATTTATGATGACGAGTTCGGCGTCTTCCCGCATCTGATCCGCACCGTGGGCGCCAATCCGCCCATCTTTCTGGGCGATCCGGATTGGGCGCTGTATGCCGTCGTCGCCACCGAGGTATGGCGTTCGAGTCCCTTCATGGTGCTGGTGCTGCTGGCTGCCTTGCAGGCGCAGCCGGTGGAGACGATCGAGGCCGCGGAGGTCGACGGCGCCAGCGGCTGGCAGGTCTTCCGTCTGATCACGCTGCCCTTCATCACGCCGGTCATCATCGTGGCGCTGCTCTTCCGCACGGTCGACGCGCTGCGCACCTTCGACCTGATCTTCCTGCTGACCGCCGGCGGTCCGGGCACGACAACCGAAGTGATCAGCATGTTCATCTATCGCTGGGGCTTCCGCCACTTCAAGCTGGGCTTCACCTCGGCCGCGTCGATCCTGCTGATGATCGCGACACTGATTATCTGCATCTTCTATCTGCGCATGCTGGTGGTGCGCCAGGCCGAAGTCCAGCTCACGCAGGAGTAACCGGCAGGACCGCTGCCTTCCTGTAAATCAGGCTCAGTTTCCAACGGGACAGTACTCGATGCGTACAGCCAACCTCAAACGGGTCCGGAACATTGCCATGTTTTTTGTCGTGGCGGCCGTCTGGATCTTCTATTTTTTTCCAATCTATTGGATGGTTTCCTCCTCCTTCAAGACCCGGGTGGACACGTTCGCGATTCCGCCCAGATGGATTTTCTGGCCTACGATCCAGTTCTATCTCACCAGCTTTACCAACCCGAAATTCTTGAAAGTCATACAGAACAGTCTGATTATTACGGGGACGACGGTTGTCTTCTCCCTTGTGCTGGGCGCGTGGGCGGCCTACGCCTTTGCCCGTTTCCGCTTCAAAGGTTCGCTGACACTGAGTTTCTCGCTCATCGTCGCCCGCATGATGCCGCCTATCGTCTTCATCGTACCGCTTTACCTGCTCTTCAACTCGCTCAAATTGCGCAATACGCACATCGGCCTGATACTGATCTTTACCGTCTTCAACCTGCCCTTTACGGTCTGGATGCTCAAGAGCTTTTTTGAAGAGGTGCCGATCGAACTGGAGGAGGCCGCGTGGATTGACGGCGCCTCGCGCCTGCAGGCGCTGGGACGGGTCATCCTCCCCCTCATCGCGCCGGGGCTGGCCGCGACCGCGGTCTTCGCCGCGCTGCTCGCCTGGAACGAGTTCCTGTTCGCGCTGCTGCTGGGCGGGCCCGACACGACGACCCTGCCGGTCTTTCTGTCCGGCTTCCTGGGAGAACGGGACGTTGAATGGGGCGACATCATGGCCACGGCAACCGTCGCCGTCCTCCCGCCCACGCTCCTGGTGATGCTGGTGCAGCAGAATCTGATCAAGGGCCTTACCCTGGGCGCGGTGAAGGGATAGACATTGAACCCGGCCCGGTGCGGCCTGACAACATGGAGAGATGCCAAAAATGACCGACATAACAGCTGCACAGACGCCGACGGTCGTCGACGGCGTCAACATCGACGAACTGATCACCCCTGACGTTCTCACGGAGTACCGCGAGCGCGGCTACTGGGTCAGCCCCAGGCTGTTCAGCGCTGAACAGATCGCGGAGATGCGTGAGGCGCAGGAACGCATGTGGGCCGGCGAGCACGATTCGGAGATCCTGCCGCAGTACGGCGCGCAGGAGGTGGAGCCTGGCTCGCCCGACGTGCGCCAGCAGTGCAACGCCTTCTGGCTCAGCGACGTGATCCGCAAGGTCACGACCAGCCCGCTGCTGGGCGCCATCGGCGCCCGCTTCATGGGCGTCGACACCGTGCGCCTGTGGCACGACCAGGCCGTCTACAAGCCGGGCATCGGCCCGGACGGCAAGGACGAGACCGCCGGCAACATCGGCTGGCACCAGGACTACGGGCACTGGAAGTCGTCAAGCACGTCGAATATGTGTACGGCCTGGATCGCGCTGCAGGACACCGACCTGCAGAACGGCGGCATGCGCACCATCGTCGGTTCGCACAAGTGGGGACTGCTGGAGGACAGCAACACCTTCGGGCACAAGGACCTGGACGGCCTGCAGGCCCGCTTCGCCAACCAGGACATCAGCGGCGACTGGCTGGACGAGCCCTGCATCATGCAGGCCGGCCAGGTGAGCTTCCACCACGCCCTGACCCTGCACGGCTCCGGCCCCAACCTCACCTGGGAGCCGCGCATGTGCCTCATCTCCCACATGATGCCCGGCGACACCACCTATCTGCCCGGACGGCAGTACCATCCCAACCTGGTCTTCCTGGGCCCGCACGCGCAGGAGGGCGAACCCTTCGCCGGGCCGTACTGGCCGCAGATGTGGCCAAGAGGCGTGGAGTAACCAAAAAGGAGTGAGGAAAGAGTCTTTCTCGCTTCCCACTCCTTTGCTTTTCCTACTTTCCGCTGCACCTTACTTCCAGGACAATTGCATCTAAACGTATCAACTCCCTGGGAGCCTGCCCTCGCACGCCTACCCAGACCGCACTCTTCGCCCATCCCCACAAACTACGGTAGGGGCAGGCCTCGTGCCTGCCCTCGCACGCCCACCCAGACCGCATTCTTCGCCTACCCCCACAAACTACGGTAGGGGCAGGCCTTGTGCCTGCCCTCCGTGGACTCTCAGGCTAACTTCGGCAGTATTGGCAAACCAATTTAGATGCGATTTCCCTGACCTTACGCCTTAATCTCACCGGTGGCCCGCAGGAGCGTTTCCTGCACGAGAAGCTCGTGTGCAAGGGGCCGGGCAGGCGGCTGCTGGCCCTGGATGGTCTTGAGAAAATCAACCAGCTCCAGGTCGTACAGTTTCTGGCGCGTCTGCGTCTCGATGGGGACCTTCTGGTCGCCTTCCGCATAGCCGCCCTGGGCCCCGGTCAGGCACAGCCGGATCTCTGTGGCCGGCTCCAGCGGTTCCATGATGGCGCTGCCGTGACTGCCGTACACCTCAAAGCGCCGCGCCGCCGGCCGCGTCTCCATCGCCGAGGTGTCGACCAGCGCCATGGCATTCTCGTACTCGAAGACGCCCAGCGTGTTGTCGGGACATTCGGCGACGACGCCGGTCTCGTTGCGCAGGAACGCGGTCACCTTGCGCGGCCGCCCGAGCAGCCAGACAACCTGGTCCAGCATGTGACAGCCGAGCTCGTAAAACACGCCCCCGCGATGACGGCTGACCTCGCGGCGCGCGTTCTCGTCCATGGCCGTGCCGATGCGCGTGCGCAGGGCGAAGATATCCCCGAGAAAACCTGACTTCACCCACTCGTCGATCTGCCGAAAACCGGCGTGATAGCGGAACATGTAGCCCATCTGGACGGTCAGCCCGCGCTCTTCGGCCAGGGCGATCGTGCGCTGCCACTGGGGCCAGTTGTCGCCCGCCGGCTTGTCGTACCAGACGTGCTTGCCCGCCTGCACGCAGCGCTCGGTCTGGTCGAGTCCGTGGTGCGTGGGGCCCTCGGACGAGACCGCAACGATGCTGTCGTCCCCGAGCATTTCGCTCTCGCTGCCGAACCAGTTGACGTCCTGGTAAGGGCCGTCGGCCTCGGCCATAACCCGCCGCCGCTCCTCGTCCGGCTCGAGGACGCCGGCCAGCTCGACGTCCGGGTTGTCGATGATGGCGCGCAGCTTGCCCGCGGCGTGGGCGTGTTTGGTCCCGTATTGGGCGAAACGAATATTGGACATCATTGACTCCTGACGGTTTGGCTGCGGGATTTACCGGCTCTACGCGTTCAGTTCGGGCGGCAGCTCGACTTTCTGCGGCTGCCCGCTGTGCACCGCCTCGATAATGTTTTCGAGGACCAGCGTGGCCAATATGCCGGGATAGGCCGGCACGTAGGGATTGGTATCGTTGCGGATGGCTTCGACCAGCAGGGGCATGCGGTCGATGAAAGGCGGCGAGTACGACTCGGTGGACAGCTCTCCGCTGACCGGATCGGGCGTGGTGATCGTGGCGCGGCTGAAATGCTCGTCGAGGACCGCGCTCTGCTGGCCGTCGTTAAAAGTGGAGAACCATTTGGTCAGCTTCTCGCTGAAGCCGGCGTCGCTCATCAGGTAGGTCGCGACGGAGCCGTTGGCGAAGCGGATGTTGGCTGCTACCGTATCGATAATCTCGGGCGAGGCGAGCTGGCCCGGGTGCGTGACCTGGCCGCCCGTCGCCGAGATCTCGACCGGCGGCGAGTCGTGCATCCAGCACAGCAGGTCGGCCAGATGCACGCCGACGTCGAAGAGAGGGCCGCCGCCGATGCCGGGCAGCCACTGCCAGCGCGTGAGGTCTTCACGGCCGAGCATGACCTGGGCGTGGCTCACCTTGGCCGGTTGCAGGCGGCTCTTGATGGCGCGCGAGGCCCCGGAGAAACGGATGGAAAAGTTGATCATCAGCTTCTTGCCCGCCGCCTGCATGGCGTGGTAGATGCGCATACAGTCGGCGGAAGTCATGGCCATCGGCTTCTCGAGGTAGACGTGCTTGCCCGCCTCGAACGCGGCCAGGGCCAGCTCGGCGTGGGTGCCGTGCGTGGTGGCGATGGTCACGATCTCGATACTGTCATCGGCAAAAATGCGGTCCGCGTCGGTCGTATAGTAGCGGCCTTCGAACTGTTCGTAGTAGCTGCTGGCGGCCTCTTCATTGATGTCGCAGAAGGCATGCACGTCGATATCCGGCGTACCCACCGCCCACCGGGAATGACTTCTGCCGACGCTGCCGCAGCCGATCAGGGCCCAGCCGAACGGCTGGTCGTGTGAGCTGGTCATGCTGTTCTTCTCCTCCTGCGTTTGCCCGCGGACGCGGTCGTGTTGGCTGTCTGAACTACCCGAAGAAATGTGTGTCCGACAGGAGTCATTGTGCGGCATCCCCGCCCCAAAGACAAGTCGCATGAAGGACAGGAATGTATCCCGGCAAATATAGGCAGGATTGATGGCTTTCTCTCAACGGAAAAGAAAACGCCCCCGCTGTCATAGAAGCGGGGGCATCTCAGTATGCAACAGAGAGAACTGCAAGAGACTATTAACCGCTCGCTGTAACGGCAAGCCGGACGTTCAGGGCTTCCAGAATCTTGAACAGCGTGTCAATCCGGGGGTTGCCTTCTTCCGAGAGCGCCCGATATAGAGATTGTCGCCCCACTCCACTCACTTCGGAAACTGAGGACATCCCTTTGGCGCGTGCTACATTGCCGAGGGCTTTGGCAAAGTACTTTGGGTCGTTTTCCGCCAGCGCCGCGTTCAGATATTCGACTAACGCTTCATCGCTGTCCAGAAAATCGATTACGTCGAACTTCTTGAGTTCCATGGTCTCTCCTCGCCGGTATTTCTCCCTACAGATGCCTCATCTAGCCTCCTTCAAGTTCACCAGCAATCTGATGTGCTCGATAGATGTCTCTCTGCTGACTTGACTTATCCCCGCCACAAAGTAGGATTACCACCTTGCGACGACGGATAGTGTAGTAGACGCGGTATCCCTGCCCGACATGAACTCGGAATTCGCTTATCCCGCCGCCAACCGAGCTATGGTCGCCAAAGTTTCCATCTTCAATACGCTCAATCCGGATAAGTATCGAGGCTTTGGCCCGCTGGTCACGTAGTCTTCTGAGCCACTTCTCGAAGACATCGGTGTAAACGACTTCCATACCTTCATTGTCTCATATAAGAGACAGACGGCCAAATCATGAGAAGCAGGAGTCGCCTACTGAACTGTTCGTGTGGAACCCAAAGGGAATATTCTGATCATAGTTCTAGCCAGATTTGGAGGCCCTGGCCTCCTCGACGAACTTATCGAGAGGCGTCAGCGCAGCCACCTCAGCCACCAGGTCGAGAGGGACGTCTTCGAGCTTGCGGAAGCGGACGCACGACTTGCCCATGTTGAGCTTCTTGCCCGTCGCGAGATAACGCTCCCTGAACCATTCCGAGACCGTTTCATCGGCGTATACGCTGGTGAGGTAGAGCGACATATACTGCTTCTGCGAGGCAAGCGCGATGTACATAAGCGGCTGGCCGTTGTAAGTCTCTGGATATGCGCTGAAAGGAACGACGTAGGAGATCATACCGTACTGCATGACCTCCTCGTACCCGTCCGGCAGGTTGTCGAGGATAACATCGCGCACCGCGGAAATGGCCTCGCGTCTCTTGGGTTCAAGTTCGGTCAGGTACTCTTCTGGCGTCTTGGCGTCACTCTGCATCTTCAAATTCCCCGTAGGGGCACCCCTTGTGGGTGCCCTCGTGGTTGCCTCACCCTCGAGGGCGCTTCGTGAATCTTTGTGGCCCTTCGTGGACAAAAAAAGGTGTTCTTCGCGGCCCTTAGTGGCCCTTCGTGGCCCTTAGTGGCCCTTCGTGGTTAGAAAGAAGGTGTTCTTCGCGACTCTTCGCGTGCCTTCGCGGATCAAAAGGTGTTCTTCGCGGCCCTTCGTGGCCCTTCGTGGACAAAAAAGGTGTTCTTCGCGACTCTTCGCGTGCCTTCGCGGATCAAAAGGTGTTCTTCGCGGCCCTTCG
>VXOE01000045.1:11499-15030 GCA_009840225.1 Caldilineaceae bacterium SB0662_bin_25
TTCGCGACTCTTCGCGTGCCTTCGCGGATCAAAAGGTGTTCTTCGCGGCCCTTCGCGGCCCTTCGTGGCCCTTCGTGGACAAAAAAAGGTGTTCTTCGCGACTCTTCGCGTCCCTTCGCGGATCAAAAGGTGTTCCTAGCGGCCCCTCGCGGACAAACCGAATTCTTCCCCTGCAACGCCCGCTTCAGACAACACTTAACGATCCCTGACCACTAACCACTGCCGTTCTCCCATTGTAACAGCGAGCGGATGGGCGGCAAGTCAGACGGGACGCGGATCGTTCACCTGGATTGCAGGTACAGTTTGTGCGGTTTGTTACGTCGGCGGCCAGCGGTTACAGTTGTTTATCCACGAAAAACACAAAGGGGTACGCAATAAATCGAAGCTGGAGGAATAACCATGGACGAACAGACCGGTTTGCAAAATTTCTCGCTGGAAGGCGATCAGGTGGCGCTGCCCAAGGGGGCCTGGGCGCAGTCGCACCGGCTCAACGTGCGCTGGCGCGGCAAGGACCTGACCGCGCTAAGCCAGGGCGCGTTCCGCGCCTACCTGTTCCCGGTCTATACCCCGGCCGGCTTCGCCGTAACAAGCGAATCGCCTCTCGACCATCCGCACCACAACTCGCTCTGGATCGGCGCCGACCACGTCAACTGCTATCTGCCCTACGCCAGCGGCGCGCTCGAGGAGGCGAACTATAACTTCTACGTCAACGACATCTTCCAGGGACGCGCGCCGGGGCGCATCCTCGGCGTCGACGTCGACGCCGAGGAGTTGGCCGCGGACCATCTGCAGCTGGTGCAGACCCTGCACTGGCAGGGCCCAGTCGAATGGGGCGCGCCCGAGCGGCGCACCCTGGCGGTGGAGACGCGGACGATCGACATCCGGCCCGGCGAAGTAGCCAATCTCTTCGACGTCCGCTCCCAGCTGCGCCCGGCCGAGTGGGACCTGCACATCGGCCCGACCCGCCACGCCTACTATGGCCTGCGCATGACCGAGCCCCTGCGCGTGACCAGCGGCGCAACCATGGTCGATTCCCAAGGCCGCACCGGGGCCGCCGCCATCAGCGGCCAGATATCGGACTGGGTGGACTGTTCAGGCACCATCGCGGCCGGCAGGCAAGCCGGCGCGGCCCTGTTCCCCTACGCCAGCGCCCAGGGCTTCCCCTGGTTCGTAGCCGACTGGGGAACGCTGACGGTCAATCCGATGGGGCGCAAGGGATATCCGCTGAAGCAGGGCGATGTGCTCGATTTCGCCGTGCGGTTTATCGTGCATGACGGGGATGCAGAGGAGGCGGATATAGCCGGTATGTGGGAGGCGTTTGATGAGTCTGGTCTTGCCAGCGATGTCGCGATGGTGTAGGGTAGTCCGCGGACGAAATGTCCTACCTGGAGGCAAATGTGAGTCCGAATATCAACGACCCTGAGGCCTCCCGGCAAGCCGGTAAACTGCCCCGGTTGACGGGTGAACCCACAGCTGGCCCAGTGACGGTTGCGCTACGTGAACGTCTGGAACAGGAACATTGAATCCACACCTGCCGGTATCAGAAACAACACTTGCCGCCTTCTGTGAGAAGCACGGCATCAGACGGCTCGCCGTATACGGTTCCGCGCTGCGAAGTGATTTCGGACCCGACAGCGACATTGACCTATTGGTCGAGTTCGAACCGGACCGTATTCCCGGACTACTGGGCGTCGCCGGCATGGAGCTGGCACTGTCTGAGTTGTTCGCAGGACGCAAAGTCGACCTGAGGACCGCTGAGGACCTGAGTCCCTACTTCCGGCAGAAGGTGTTGGACGCAGCTGAAGTTCAATATGCGCGAACATGACGCCATCCGTCTGCGCCATATGCTCGATGCGGCGCGAGAGGCCATGTAGTTCGCGCGGGGACAGGTGAGGGACGGCCTGGTGACAGACCGCCAGCTGCTCCTGTCGTTGGTCAAGGAAATTGAAATAATCGGCGAAGCCGCATCCCAGGTAACCGACCCAACCCGGCAGGACCTGGCCGGCATCCCCTGGAACAGCATAGTCGCAATGCGAAACCGGCTCGTCCATGCCTACTTCAGCATCAATCTCGATATCCTTTGGAGTACCGTGCAACAGGATCTGCCGGGACTGATCGACCTGTTGCAACGGTCCGTTCCCCTGAATCTTGCCAAGACTGAATTCCAATCCCGACGCGCCCCACTTTAGCGTTGCGAACACCTTTGGCCACATGGGTAAAGCCAACCTTCTGTCCCGGAAACGCCTGCCCAATACGCAGGTTCCTTAACGTGCTGCGTCCACAGCCGTAGGCGGAGCCACTGCCTGAATCAGGATCCTCAGGATTTGTGGACAGACAGGATTGCAGGCGATGGCTCGATAACTGTTCAGCAGATTTTCTGTAAAGATTGAAAGGATTGATTGCAGTGGCTCGAGATTCTGGGGATGTAGCAAGACGCATGATGACGGTCGCTCGGCTCCTGAAAGATGGCATCGAACTGAGCTTCGCCGACGGAGCCAGAGGGCTCATCCCCTACTCCGACCTCCCTGAAATCGGAGAGCGTACAGCGCTATCGACCCTGAACTTGCCCAACCCGTACGAGATGGTTCTGGAGACAACCCAGGACGAGACGGTCAAGATTCCCTGGGACTTCGCCCGTCACTACTGTGACGCGTCCTATCGCCCAACAGTTGAGGCCATGGCAATGCGGGGAAAGCATACGCTCGGCCAACGCATTCGACGACTGCGCAACGCTGCCGGTCTGTCACAGGATGCCCTTGCCCGTGAGGCAGGTATCGGCCGGGTGACACTGGTGCGGTTAGAGAAAGGTGAACAGACGCCGAGGTACAAGACCCTTGGCGCGATTGCCAGGGCCTTGGGGGTAGACGTGTCGGACCTGCTAGCGGAGCCGGAGTTTCTGCGCCATTAGTCGCTACAGGAGTTCCAGTGCAGAGGGTGACCAGCGAGGCAACGATGGTGGATGCGGTAGGCCTGAGGGGCGCTGTTTCCCTACGCGAGCGCGCAGAGGTTCACGTGGTTCATGTCGGATTGGGGACGCTGAAGGTGAAACCGATGGCGCGGGAGGGGTATGCGTTGAAGCGGGGGGATGTACTGGATTTTGCGGTGCGGCTTGTTGTGCATGACGGCGATGCGGCGGACGCGGATGTGAAGGGGTTGTGTCGAGCGTGTGATGCGGAAGTATTAGGGTCGCGTGTGACCTGGGCTCTAACTACTGGACTACGAACTAAGGCATGAAATAGGACAGTTCGCTGAACAAGAGGAGGGACAGGTCCAATGGTCAGGTCATGATGACGACATGTGGCGACTTACCGCATGTCTCTACTTTTTGGAATAATGTTTATCGAATTCTTGAAGGATATTTGAACTAAAGAATTGCTTTTTAGCGCTCTTGGGATTACCGGGGTCAAGATAACGAACCCGACAGAGTTTCTCGTTCTCTAGGAGCGACTTTCTAATATCGTGATATTTCCTATTTTCGTAACTACTAAGCCTGCGAGGTATCAGGGATGAAGGGTTGGTCAAGAAAGGCGT
>VXOE01000303.1 GCA_009840225.1 Caldilineaceae bacterium SB0662_bin_25
CCCCCCCCCCCCCCCCGCTCTTTGGCGCTTTTTTGTTTTTAATCCATCCTTGGCCGCGTTCCCCCGGCGGGGGGGGGGCCCCGGCCCCCCCCCCCCCCCTACGGGTGGGTTTCGGGGCAGACGGAGAGGGTGACGCGTAAGGGGGAGGGCAGGCACGAGGCCTGCCCCTACGGGTGGGTTTCAGGGTAGACGGAGAGGGTGGCGCGTAAGGGGGGGAGGGCAGGCATGAGGCCTGCCCCTACATGTCTGGCTCCGCTTTGAAGTCGGGGGCAGATGCTGATAGAATTGCGCTAAGTATCTGGGAAAGTCTTCGGCAGCTTTAAACCGGTTTACCTCCCCTGGGTGGAAAGAGCAGATGAATCTCAGGCGGCTCAGCGCGGTCTCGTTCGGCCATATGGCGATCGATATTTTGAACGCTTCGATCGCGATGATCCTCGCGGTTCTGGCGGTGGACTTCCACTTGTCGAACGCCCAGATTGCTTTGGGCGGAATGGCCTATGCGTTGATGGGGTCGCTGACGCAGCCGTTTTTCGGTGTGCTGGCCGACCGTCTTGGCGGGCGCTGGCTGGGAGCGGTGGGGCTGCTGTGGACGGCGGTCTTCTACTATGCGGCCACTTTTGCGCAGGATTACTTTACGCTGATCACGCTGATGACGATTGCCTCGCTGGGGAGCGGCGCGTTCCATCCGCAGGGCGCGATGAACGCGGGGGCGGCGGGCGGCCCCAAGGCGACGACGGGGACCTCTGTCTTTTTCCTGCTGGGGCAGTTGGGGCTGGCGCTGGGTCCGATGATCGTGGGCGTTCTGTTGGAAGAGGTGTGGATGCTGGGCCCGCGCATCATGGCGATAGCGACGCTTCCGTTTGTGGTGTGGATGGCATTGGGGCTGCGCAAGCCACTTGTGCGCGTTGAGGAGGAGCCGCCGCGGCCGGCAACGCTTGCACAGAGGCGGCGGCGGCAAGAACGGATTGCGCGCGCTCGCGCAGTGTCAAACAGTGTTGCCCAACCCAACAGGCGCTGGGTGGCGCTGGTGGCCTTCGCGGTGCTGGTGGCGTTGCGGGCCTCAGTTCACCAGATATTTTATGGGATGTTGCCCAAATACTTCGCGGACCTGGGGTTTACGCCGACACAGTTCGGCTTCATGGTCGGCGTGCCGAGTGTGGCGATCGCTTTGGGCTCTATGGCCGGGGGTGTTTTAGGCGACCGTTATGATCAGCCGAAGATACTGCTGTGGTCGCTGCTGGCGGCGACGCCTTTCTCCTGGATGATGCTGGATATCGTGGATGGATGGGTCTTTTATCCGATTGCCTTTGTGGCCGGCTTCCTGGTTGGGATCCCGCACAGCATTCTGGTGGTGATGGCGCAGCGGTTTTTGCCTCACAGGCAGGGGCTGGCGAGCGGGGCTATACTTGGGTTCACTTTTGCTTCGGGGGCGGTTGGCATGGGGGTGGCCGGTCCGATTGCGGACTTCTACACGCTTTCAGCGGTGATGCACGTGGTTGCTCTGATGCCCCTGGCCGCGGCGTTTTGCGCCGTGTTTTTGCGTACGCGCATTGCGACGGCGATGCCGGTGGCGCCGGCGGCGGGGTCGGCGGATTGAGGGTGGTGGACCGTCGTGCAGCAGTTCTTTGAGATGCCTGAGCATGTCAGACGCTGTGACTGGGAGATGGCAACATGAACTACTGGGAGACGTGTAAGGCTGTCGAACGACACCCTGATAAGGTTGGCGGGGCATGGGTGTTTCGCGGCACTCGCGTGCCTGTCTCGGCTCTCTTTGAGAATCTGCGCGATGGAGCCACTGTTGAGCAGTTTCTGGAGTGGTTCCCCGGCGTAGAAAGGTGGAAGGTCGAAGCGGCTTTAGACCACGAAGAACACCTTTATATCCGCGAAGATACGCGAAAGGCCGCGAAGAACACTTGGTATATCCGCGAAGACACGCGAATAGACGCGAAGAACACCTAAGGCGTATTGCGTTTTCTTTGCTAGACTGCGCGGCCCTTTGCTTCCCTCAAAGGGCTGTACTGTTAGACGTCGATGTGCCTTAGATTCGATCCCTCTTATCTGGTGGTTCCACGTCCGCAACTTTGGCCATGGCTGCGAGGAATCTTTCTCTAAGATCAGATTTCTCGGGCAGTGCACTGTCTGGCGTACGCCGCCCGTGCCTCAGAGTTCACTCATCAGGCCATGCAACTTCCGTAATCTCCGGTTCCACAGTCGGGCCGCGTTCGCCGGGGCGCAGGCGGCCGGTGACGATCTGGCTGTCGTGTTGGAAGACGAGGAGGGTGTTCTTTTCCGCGGCCTGGCGGCGCAGGTTGCGTTTGGCCTCGATGCTGCGCATTGGTTCCAGGTCAAATGCCGGTACCCAGGCTATGCGGTCCAAGTGCGCGGCCCAACTGCAGGCATCGCCCAGGAAGAGGAGAGATTCGCCGGCGTCCTCGACCCATACGACCTGCATGCTTGGCGTGTGGCCCGGTACTGTGACCGAGCGTACACCGGGGGCCAGCTCCTGGTCGCCGTCTACAGTTTCCAGCTGGCCTGTGCGGCGCAGCGGCTCCCAGTTTTCGGGGTAGTAGTGGCCGCGGGTGCGTTCGTTGGGGAAGGTTGCCTCGGCGATCTCAAGGCGCTGGATCAGGTAGCGGGCGTTGGGGAAGGTGGGGACGACGTCGCTGGCCGGATCATTGGGATCGCTCCAGCGGGTGTTGCCGCCGCAGTGGTCGGCGTGCAGGTGGGTCACCAGGACGATGTCGATGTCTTCCGGGCTGCACCCGACGCGGCGGAGATCGGCCTCCAGACGGAGGTTGCTGTCGTCCATGCCGAATTCAGTTCGATACTCGGAAGTGATTTTGTCTCCCTGGCCCGAATCCACCAGGATCAACCCAGAGGGGGACTGGATCAGCAGGCAGCGCATCTGCGCGGGGATGCGGTTCTTTTCGTCCGGGCGGATGATCTTTTCCCATAATACTCTGGGCACGAGACCGAAGAAACTGCTGCCGTCGATCAGCTGCTGGCCGTCGCTGACGATATGGCAGTGTAGGGAACCGACTTGAAATGAATGTGGCATTGATTTGTCCTCAGAATAGGCCTACTCCCAGACAGGCGACTCGATATTGGTGCTCGACCCACACCGTCCCTGTCAGTGGGCGCACTCCGCTCTTATTGATGAGAATATCAACCGGGCCCTGTGTTCCGCTCTTGGATGGTTGGCACCCGTAACTAAACTTGTCCCAACAACGCAATACGGCAAATGATCACTCCGGCCACGCCTCCTCAGTAGTTTCCGGCTCCACGACAGGCCCGCGCGCGCCGGGACGTAGCCGCCCCGTCACAACCTGGCCGTCGTGTTGGAATACGAGCAGGGCGTTCTTCTCTTCGGCCTGGCGGCGCAAGTTGCGCTTGCTCTCGATGCTGGCCATTGGGTCGAGATCGAAGGAGGGGACCCAAGCCAGGCGGTCCATGTGCGCGGCCCAGCTGCAGGCGTCGCCGAGGAAGAGGAGGGATTGGCCGGCGTCTTCGACCCAGACGGCCTGGATGCTTTGGGTGTGGCCGGGCACGGTGACAGAGCGGACGCCGGCTGCCAGGTCCTGGTCGCCGTCTACGAGTTCCAGCTGGCCGGAGCGGCGCAAGGGTTCCCAGTTGTCGGGGAAGTAGGTGCCGCGTGTGCGTTCGTTGGGGAAGGCGGCTTCGGCCATTTCGAGGCGCTGGATGAGATAGCGGGCGTTGGGGAAGGCGGGGACGGCTTCGCTTTCGGGGTCGTCGGGTTCGCTCCATTGGGTGCAGCCGCCGGCGTGGTCGGCGTGGAGGTGGGTCATGAGTACGATGTCGACGTCTTCGGGGGTGAAGCCGACGCGGCGCAGGTCGGCGGCGAGACGCTGGTTGTCGTCGGCCATACCGAAGATGCGCCGCTCCTTGGGGGTGATTTTGTCGCCCTGGCCGGTGTCGACCAGGATCAGGCCGGCGGACGAGGGGATGAGGAGGGAGCGCATCTGCACGGGGATGCGGTTCTTATCGTCGGGGCGGATGACGCGCTCCCAGAGGACGCGGGGTACGAGCCCGAAGAAGCCGCCGCCGTCGACCAGCTGGCGGCCGTCGCTGACGATGTGGCAGGGGATGGAGCCGATTTGGAGTGAGTATGGCATGGTCAGTAGTTAGTATGTGAGTGGCGGAACAGTTGCGATCTTGTTGAAACGCTGCTTTTGCAAGGCCATTGCGGAGTATAGCACGGGCCGGTATAGGTTCCCACAGTCGCCAGGTAGGTGAAGTCTAGTCCGTTTCGTGCAGGCATGCCGTGCAGGCCATTCTATTCTTGTCCTCTGTAAAAGCCGGATCCGAAGTACAGGCCATCGTGCCGGACGATCCATGTGTGTTTGCGCTCTTCTTTGTCTGTTTCCGGGTTGAAAAAGACGTAGCTAATCCATTTGCCTTCCTCGGTGGCGCTTACCAGGTCGTCGCCGTAGTAGTAGCCGGTGGCGTCGTAGCGATCAGAAGGGCCGAACCCGATGGTAAAGTTGTAGGGGCTGGCGATTGTATAGCCTTCGCTGTCCAGAATGAAGACATACCACTGTCCATCAAATCTCTGCGGATGGCTGTAATATGCAAGTACGGCGTCTTTGCCGTCACGTTCGTAGCGACGGATTGCGTCGCGGACGGCAGATTGCGTGTATGCCTCCGGCTGATTCTTGGTTGGGATTGCTACACATGCGGTAATGACAAAGGCGAAAGCAAGCAGAAGGCAATAGCGTTTCATTCTGTAAGTCCCTATGTGCGTTTTCTGGAAACGGGATGCTGCGAAAGTCCAGGCAACTGTCGATCTGATCCTGCCACTGGATTGGCGGTTCCGCCAATCCAGGGCCCTACCCGCTGCGTCTCCTGTCTGCGCGATACCTTGGCTAAAGGGAATTTCGGTTCAGACGGACGGGGTTGCAACCCAGTAGCGGCGTGGGCTGATTTGACAGACAAGGGCACGCCTCCGCATACTAATGCCTATGACAGACAGGCAACCCGGGGAAGCAAACTCTTCCAGCGCGGACAGTTCCTTATCGGGGCAGGATGAGGAACCCGATGTGCGTGGGATGGAGCCGCTTACCCCACAGGAGTTGGACGAGTTCATGCGGCGCGCCAGAGGCCGGGGCGCCGGTCTGACCCAGGAGGAAGCGCGTGCCCGGCTAGCCCCTGCTGACTCTGAGCTGGAGGGTGTCGCCCAGAATCCAGGGGATGAAGCGGTTGACAGTGCTGCGGTGGCGCGTCTGAGCGAGCAGTTCTTCAGCGGTGAAGCGGCGCGGGTGCGGCCGCGCAGGTTGGTGCAAGGGTTGGTCTTCGATTTTGACAATACGCTTGCCCGGCTCAACCGGCCTCATGACGAACTGATGAAACAAGGCGCGCAGACTGCGGTCGACTACATGCGCTCGACGGGGATGACCGACCTGCCCGACGAAATTGCGGAGCATCTTGTTGAGGCGCGCATCTTCGCCGAAACGAAGTCGGACGATGAGCAGGAGGAGCATACGGCCGACGATACCTTGAGCTTCCTGTTGCAGTTCGTCGGCTATCCGGCTTCGCGGATGAATGAGGAGGTCCTGCGGCGGGCGGTCGATCTATTTTATGCGCCGGAGATGACGGCGTGGGAGCCGATGCCGGGTGCGATCGAGCTGCTGGAGCAGATGCGCGGGGAGGGATTTCCGGTGGCGGTGATTGCCAACTATGCCAGCGATCGCATCTTTCAGCGCATTGTCGACTATACAGGGCTGCGCGCCTATCTGGACGTCTGTTTGAGCAGCGCGGCTGTGGAGTGGCGCAAGCCGGAGAAAGATATCTACAGTGCCGTCCTCGAACGCTGGGACGCGGAGCCGTATGAGATCGTGTGCGTGGGCGACAGCCTCAAGCATGATGTCGCCGGCGGGCAGGAGATCGGCGCGCTGACGGTCCACTGCCGTATGATCCCGCTGGCGGAGGACCAACGACTGGTGGACAGCATCAGGCCGGACGCGGTGATTGAAAAGCTGTCCGAACTACCCGCACTCATTGAAAAGTGGTGTTGAGCATGCACAGCGACGAAAACCTCCAGGACTTGACCTACCCCGTAACCGTAAGCCGCGAGTATCCGCCGGCGCCGCTGGTGGCGGTGGCGGCTGTGGTGATCGACGACGCCGGCCTCGCTCTGATGGTCGTACGGGGGCGGCCGCCTTCAAAGGGATTGTGGGCGCTGCCCGGTGGATTGCTGGATTTGGGCGAGCCCGTGCGGGCGGGCGTGGAAAGGGAGGTGCGGGAGGAGACGGGCGCGGAGATTGAAATTGTCGGCCTGGTGGACCTGTTTGAACCGATTCACCGGGACAGCGCCGGCCGCGTTCGCTATCATTATGTGGTGATCGACTTCTGGGCTCACTTCCGAGGGGGCGACGTTGCGCCTGCAGACGACGTTGACGACGTCGCCTGGGTGCCTGTTGGCAGTCTGGAAGAGATGCCGATGGAGGAGGCGACGCGGCGGGTGGTGCGCAAGGCGCATGATCTATGGCTGCAGGCCAGAAATGACGGCAACTTATCACCAACTTAGTCGCTGGCCAGTCCGGCCTGGCGTCTGACCCCTGTTTGGTCCCTCGTATCGCAACGGATCGTCATTTGCCCCGCGACGCACAAGGGAATAGCGTATTCGCTGGAACGCGCCTGCCGTTTGGATTCAGGCGAAGAGCGCCCGCGCCGCGTGCAGATGGTCGAAGGTGCCGACAAGGGTCAGGTGGTCGCCGTATTCCAGCTGGGTGTTTCCGCGGGGCACGATGAACTCGCCGTCGCGGCGGATTGAGAGGATGAGTACGTCGCCGGGCAGCATGAGCTCGCGCAGGGCCTTGTCGCCGTAGTCGTGGTTGTGCACCCAGACTTCGGAGACCTCTTTGTTGTCATCGGTGCGAGTGAGCAGCTCGTAGATGTCGGGGTTGCGGGCGAGCAGGCTGAGGAGCGCGGCCTGGTCGAGCGAAGGGTTGAAGACGGTCACGTTGAGGTTTTCGAACTCCACAAGGCGGTTGGTCTCCCGGACGAGGGTCACGATGTGGTCGATGCCGTAGCGTGTGCGGGCGACGTGGCAGATGTGGCGGTTGCGGTCGGTGTCGCTGAGGGTGACGACGACGGTTTCGGCCAGGTCAAGGTGGCCTGCGAGTTCCTCATTTTCGTCATCGATGCTTGCGTGCATGACCTTGATGCCCCTGGAGGTGCGTTGCCGGGCCCTGGCAATCAGATTCTCATCCGGGTCGACGAGAACGACCTCTTCGTGGTGGCCCAGGAGCTGTTCAGCGACCTGAAGCCCGAGCCTTTCGGCGCCGAAGACGACGATGGGCCGCAACGAAGTCGTTGACGTCCGAGGGACGATGCGGTTGAAGATCAAGGGGGCGGCGGTGACGGTGACGATGGCCACGAGGATGATTATGGTGTTGACCGATTCGCTGATGATTCCCAAATTGAGGCCGATGGCCGAGGCGGCGACGATCAGGGAGAGGCGCGACGAGAGAAGAAAGCCGGCTGAGAAGGTTTCCCGCCAGCTGAACTGTAGACGGAAGAGCAGGGCGGGCAGGAGTTTGACCAGGAATGCGGCCAGGACCAGGAACGGCAGCAGGATCAAGGCGCCGGTTGACCCGAGGAGGGCGCCCAGATTGAAATTCACGCCCACCATGATGAAAAATATGGGGATGAAGAAGCCGAATCCTACGGCTTCCAACTGGTGCATTGCCTCCAGATCTTCACGGGTGGAGAGCAGGGAGAGCATGGCTCCGGCGATAAAGGCGCCAAGAATGATCTCCGCGCCCAATACCTCGGCCAGTACCACAAAGAGCAACATGATTGTAAAGGCGCCGCGAATCTTGATGCGGGCGGTGGTGTGGCTGAGATCCTCCAGTGTGCGGCGCAAGGATTCGAACCGGTTCAGGGAAACGATGCCCAGCCGGTAGAGAAGGAAGAAGACGACGAAGAGCAGGCTGATGAGGAGGATGTCGAGCGTCAGTCCGTGGGAGATCGTGGCGATGACGACGGTGATCAGGATCATCGTGGCGAAGTCGGCGACGAGGGCGGCGATGAGGATCGTCTGTCCGAAGCGGCCGCGGATTAGCTCCTGCTCCTTGAGAACGGGCATGACGACGCCCAGCGACGTTGTCGACATGATTAGCGCCATCATCCAGGGATTGCTGACCAGGCCTACCTGCAGGAGCGCAAAGCCGACGATGGCAGAGAGAGCCAGAGTCAGAATGAAACCCATCAGGCTGATGGAAAGGGGGCCGAAGGTGCGGCGCTCGCGTCCCTGTGACGAAGAGAGGTCTGTGCGCGTGCCGCCGGCGCGGGCGACGCCGGGCAGTTCAATGTTCAGATTGGCGAAGTCGATTTCCATGCCGGCCAGGAACATCAGGAAGACGAAACCGAACTCGGCCAGGAGGGTGAGCAGCTGGTCTTCGTGGGTCACCCAGCCGAAGCCGCTGCTGCCGACGACGATGCCGGCCAGGATTTCGCCGACGACGATCGGCAGCCGCAGCCGTTGGAAGCGCGTGAGCAGCAGCGGCACGAGGAATGCCAGCGAAATGACGATAAGTAGGGGCGTAAACGATCCTGCGATCTCTTCCATTGGGAGTTCGCGATTTTCCTTCTTCCGGTCTTATTTGTAAAAGGGGCCGGTGAAATGCGGTTCCGCTACCTGTGGAGCTGTGTTTTTGGGCACGCAGCTAGGGCGGCGCGGGTTGATCGGTCCAAATCGTTCTGCTACCCTAACACTTATGAGCGACTCAACGCAAGAAATTCTGCGCGGCGTAATCGAACGCATCACCTTTCACAACGAGGAAAACGGCTATACTGTCGCCAAGCTGGCGCCGGAGAATCCCACGTCTCAACTGCCGCACTGGCAGAAAGAGGCGGCGGTGGTAGGTACCATGGTGGGCGTGGTAGAAGGCGAGGCGGTGGAGCTGCGCGGGCAGTGGGGAACGCATCCGCAGTATGGCAAACAGTTCCTGGTTGACGATATGCGCTCAGTGCTGCCGGCGACGGTGGCCGGTATCGAGAAGTTTCTGGGCAGCGGCCTGATAAAAGGGGTAGGCCCGGTGACGGCCAAGCGCATCGTCGACCACTTTGGGGCGGAGACACTGGAGGTCATCGACAACCATCCGCAGCGTCTGTCCGAGGTAGGCGGGGTCGGGCGCAAGCGGGTAAAGATGATCAACGCCGGCTGGGCTGAGAAGAAGGCGGTGAAGGAGGTGATGATCTTTCTGCAGGGGCACGGTGTAAACACCGGTCTGGCTGGGAAGATCTACAAGCGTTACGGTGACGGCGCAATCGAGATGGTGCAGCGGAATCCCTACCGACTCTCCGAGGACATTTACGGGATCGGTTTTCTGACGGCGGACCGGATAGGCAGGGCCCTGGGCGTCGCTGAAGACGCGCCGCAGCGCATCGCCGCGGGTGTCGAGTTTGCGCTCAACCGGGCCAGGGATGAGGGTCATGTTTACCTGCCAAGCGGGGAACTGATTGGGAAGGCCGATGCGTTGCTGAAGGTTGGGAAGGAGAAGGTGTCGGCGGGGCTGCTGCATTTGAAAGGGGGGGACCGCATCAAGCTTGCTGCCGGGCCGGGCGAGGAGGCCGAGGCGCTGCACTGGGCGGTGGCCGGGATCTACGAGCCTTCGAGCTCGCAGCCGGTGCCTTTGCTGCCGGCGGACCGCAGGGCCGGTGAAAAGCCGTCTGCAGAGCAGATGGAGGCGCTCTTGGAGGGCGGGCAGGCGGTCTATCTGACGCCAATGTATTACGGTGAAGTGGGCGTCAGCAACCGGTTGAGCATGATGATGCGGGAGTTCCGCGCGGCTCGCTGGGGAGGCGGCCGCAGCTCCAGTGCGCTGGCTGCGTTTCAGGGCGTGGACTGGGAACGGAGGTTCGCGCAGCTCGAGGAGAGGGCAGGTTACGACGGCGGCCGGGTGCGTCTGGTTGCGCGGCAGAAGGAGGCGGTGCAGACGGCGCTGACCAACCGGCTGACGGTGCTGACCGGGGGGCCCGGCACGGGCAAGACGACTGTCGTGCGCACAATTATTGAAATGTGCGAGGACGCGGGCGCGAAGGCGATCCTGGCCGCGCCGACCGGTCGTGCGGCAAAACGGCTGGCTGAGGCGACGGGAAGGCCGGCGAAGACGGTGCACAGGCTGCTGCAGGTGCAGCCGGCAGCCGGGATGTCGTTCAAACGCAATGAAGAGAGCCCGCTCAGGGGCGATCTTCTGATCGTGGACGAGTCTTCGATGCTGGACCTGATCCTGATGCATCATCTTCTCAAGGCGATCCCTGCGGAGATGTCGCTGCTGCTGGTTGGCGACGTGGACCAGCTGCCGAGTGTGGGGGCCGGGAACGTGCTGCGCGACGTGATCGCGGCGATTGAGGGGGCGGGCGAAGGGACCGGGGACGCTCCCGGGTCAGGTTTTCGGGCCTACTCTGCCGTAGTGCGGTTGGACCGGATCTTTCGCCAGGCGGCGGGCAGCTATATCGTCGAGAACGCCCATCGCATCAACCGCGGTGAGATGCCGGTATTGACGCGGTCGGCCGGGGAAGAGAGCGTGGAGGCTGAAGATTTCTTTCTGTTCCGAACTGAGGAGCCTGAACGGGCCGCGCAACTGTGCGTGGAGCTCGTCCAGGAGCGGATCCCGCGGCGATTCGGCATTCCTGCAGAGGACATTCAGATTCTCAGCCCCATGCACCGCGGCGCGGCCGGGGTTAAGTCACTTAACGGGATGATCCAGCAGGCGCTTAATCCGCCGGGGCCGGACAGAGTCGAACGCAGTTCTGGCGACAGCATCTACCGGGCGGGGGACCGGGTGATGCAGATGCGCAACAATTATGACAAAGATGTGTTCAATGGCGATATGGGTTATATTAAAGTCGTTGACCCAGTTGAACAGCAGGTAGCGGTCGAAATCGACGGGCGCCCCGTCGGCTACGAATATTCGGAGTTGGACGAACTGGTGCATGCCTACGCGGTCAGCGTACACAAGAGCCAGGGCAGTGAGTTCCCGGCAGTGGTCATCCCACTGCTTACAAGCCACTACATGCTATTGCAACGGAACCTTTTGTACACGGCCGTCACGCGGGCGAAGCGGCTGGTCGTGCTGGTGGGACAACTGAAAGCGATCGGCATGGCCGTGAGAAACGACATGGTAGCCCAGCGTTACAGCGGGCTTTCCGAGCGATTGCGGCGTGCGAATACATGGGAGATATTTGGATGAGCAGTGACAAGTTATCGATTGCGGTACAACTGTACAGCCTGCGTCACGTTTCGGACAGTTTTGAGGAGGTGGCGGCTGCAGCGGCCGAGGCGGGATATGAAGGTGTGGAACTGATCTTTCTGCCGGACCATAGCGGCGAGGAGGCGAAGGCGGTATTGGACCGGCACGGCTTGCGGGCGGTGTCGGCGCACGTGCCTTACCAGTCCCTGGCCGAGGATTTCGCCGGGACGGTCGAGTTTCACCGGGCGATCGGGAACGACTATCTCATCCTTCCGATGCCTGATCCTGAAGTGCGGGAGGCGGCGAACGGTGAAGCGTGGCGGGCGTTCGGGCAGACGCTCAATGTGTTGGGCGAGCGCTGCCGGGCGGAGGGGATGCGGCTGGGCTACCATAATCATGCCTTTGAGATGGAGGCGTTCGACGGCGTGAGGGCGATCGATTTGGTGCTGGAGAATGCGGAACCGGAGAATCTGTTCTGGGAGCCGGACCTGGCCTGGATAACGGACGGCGACGCCGAGCCGCTGGAGCTGGTGCAGAAGTACGCGGGCCGCTGTCCTTACATACATGCGAAAGACTTGGCGCCGGCTGGGGAGAACGAGGACCAGATGGGCCTGGCCGACGTAGGCTACGGCAGGCTGGACTGGGACGCGCTTATACCGGCCTGCCGTGCGGCGGGCGCCAGGTGTTACGTCGTTGAACACGACTTGCCCAAAGAGCCGGTCGCCAGTGTGCGCCGCAGCCGGGAGTTTCTGGAGAGCCAGGCGGCGTTGATGTAGGGGTTGGCGGAGAAACTTTGTTGCCTGCCGCGGCGTAGAAGCTGACAGACGGGGCAAAATGCCATTCCTCAGGAATTCAGCCGGCGCAACAGAGGGATTCTGAGAACTGAAATCGGAGAGTACCTTGGCAAATTCGGCGATGTTTGAAGGGCTTGTGTTTGACGAACGCCGTAGCGCGGCGCAGGTGAAACATGTGGGCGAGCGCGCCTGCTACGTCGTCGACGAGGATGGCTTTCTGCGCCATATCGACGCCGCGCTGGTGGACCAGCAGGTGCTCGAATTCCTGAAAGGGCAGGTGGACCAGCACCGAGAGCTGGCGGTGAGCGGCATGATGGACCTGATGGGCAAGGACGACATCTTCACCAAGGCGGCGGTGGAGTCCTCGATCGACAACATCGATCAGGCGGTGGGACAGGCGATTCCCGAGCAGTCGCGGCAGTGGCTGGGGATGATGGGTTTTCGCGTCATTATCGACGACCAGGGGCAGGTCGTGGATATTGAGATGCCTGCGGGTGAGATCGACGAGGGAGAGTACTAAGGCGGAGGCGGGGAGAGGGCTTGGCATCCCGGACACCCTCCTCCCCAAAGTTGCTTCACTTCTTGAGGTGCCAGTCGGGATCGGTGAGTGCCTCGTAGACGACCCCGCCTTCGACGTTGCGCGGCATGGGCAACCCCAGCAGGTAGCACAGTGTTGGGGCCACATCGACCACCCGCACCTGCCCCTGCAGTGCGAGCCCTTCCTTGACGCCGGGTCCGGCCAGGACGAAGGGGCAGTGCTGCCCGGCGATGCCGAAACTGACAGAGGGCAGCTGCTTGCCGTGTGCGCCGTCGAACTCCGGCCGCAGGGCGTAGACCACGTCTCCAGTTGTTTCACCCCAGAGATTGACCATTTCGGCATCCTCGCGCGTAAGGGCCAGGGTGAAAGGGTGGCGGCCGGTTGCGGGGTCGGTGTAGGCGTGCAGCGCGGCGATGATCTCCAGCTGGGTATCCTTATAGTCGTCCGGCGACACGATTCCGTCGGGCTCGCGGCCTTCCAGATTGATGAACACGTGCACCAAGCCTACTGAGGCGGCGCGCGTGCGTGACCAGTCCACCGTCCGCTTGCCGTTTTCTTCCTTATAGACCAGGAAACCTGCCTCTTCCAGCACCTCGTCGATCTCTATGGCGCGGTACTGGTTGGGCGTGCCGCCGTGATCGGAGACGAGACAGATGAGCGTATCCTCGCCGGCGAGGGCGGCGACGCGGCCGATCATATCGTCGATGGAGCTGTAGGTGCGGACGACGCCGTCGATGCAGCGCTGCTGGGTCTCAATGTCGGCGCCGCTGAAGTCTTCGGCCTGGCCGAGAAAGAAGTGGCTGGTGTAGTCGGAGGCGTGCGTTTCGATGAAGAGCATGGTCCAGTCGTCGCGGCTGGTGGTGAGGTATTCGGCGACGTCGGCGAGGCGTTGGTGGTGGAAGTCGAGGGACTCGAAGTAGGTGTCATCGTCCATGATGCCCAGGGCGTCTCGGGCGGGATTCTGCAGGAAGTTGCCCACGTGCTGGTCGATTTCGCCGGCCACTTCCAACGGCATCGTGTAGCCACTGTTCGGCCAGATCTGGGGGACGAACAGCTCGAAGGCGTCGGCTTCGGCGGTGAGGTTGACCAGCTTCATGCGCACGTAGCCGCTGATCTCTTCATCGTCGATCTCGAACTGGTCCAGCCACCAGTCGCTCCAATCGCCCATCCCCAGTTCAGTCACCGCGGTGTCCCCGTCGCGTGAGCGGCAGATGCGCACGCGGTCGTAGCCGTTGTCTGCGGATGCGTAGATGAGGCCGTGAAAGGTCTTGGGCGTACCTTTATCGCCGCGCAACATGGGGCCGCGGCCGCGCGCAAGGGGTTGAATCGTGAGATCGACCTCTTTGTGCGGACGGTTTGAAGGCGGCAAACTGTTCCAATTCTGGGCGTCCTCGATGGCGACGGGGTCGACGTCGGAGCCGGTCTGCAGGGCACTGGGGTCCAGTGTTTCGGGATCGCGCTGTCCGCCGATTGCGCGCCGCTGCCATTTGCCGGCGACGAAGAGGTGATAGCCGGCGATCTGGTGATGGTTGGAGACGCCGGGGCCTGTTCCTTCCACCTGTACACCGCTGGTCACGGTGGGCGGCCAGGACATTTCCCATTTCACGAGCAGGGGCGTGCCGCCGGCGCGTTCGACGGTGTTCCAGAGGTATTCGGCTCGGGACAGATCGGTGTTGATGCCCCAGACCGTCTCATCGAGTGGGGCGCCCAGCTTGCGGATGTTGAAGTCCATGACGCCGTGGTTTCCCGGCCAGGCGCCGGTGGAGGTGGCGGTCCAGCCAGGCGGCGTAAGGGTCGGGAACACACCGATCATGGGGCGGTACACGCCTCGTTCTATAATCTTACCGAGATGGGGCATGTGGCCCCCGTTTACCATATTGATTATCAGTTCCATGGCGGCGCCGTCCATGCCGATCATGATTGCGCGCCGTGCCGGGCTCTGCATCTCTTTCTCCTTTGACGGGTTGCGTTGCACTGGCTGTCCGCCCGGTCAGGCGGGCCGACAGCGGTTTGCTATGCACAAGGATAGGGAAATTCATGATAACCTGCAAGCGGATAAAGTCCACAAAGCCGGCGGAGCAGGGCGGGAGATAGATGGGGCCTCGACTCGCTCTTGTATACATAACACGGCTGAAATGAAAGAGTGCATCCCAGATTTGGGGTGGGAACGGTCAGGCGGGGAATCCATACCAGCGGTGGCGGGAATCGATTGCAGGCTTTTGGAGAGACGCAGGGCAGGCACGCGGGCGAGGAGAGAGTGCCGTAGTGCTGTCTGCGGGGGACTGGCGTGACGTGGTCTGGCTAGACACGTTCGAATGGGCACCCGTCACTGATGGAGACACCCGGTCGGCGAGGCATGTTGTTGGGGGGGCGTTGGGGGGGGGGGGGCCCCCCCCCCACCGGGGGGGGGTTTAAAAAAAAAAAACGCCCCCCCCACAGGGGGGGGGAGGTGCTGAGGGTGGGTGGGGTGTAAAAAAAA